>NZ_JBVVQW010000002.1:0-269818 GCF_055811655.1 Mesorhizobium sp. WSM4809 | reverse complement strand
AAGGACAGCTTCACCTATACGGTGACCGACGCCCACGGCAACACCACCACCGGCTCCATCCTGGTCGACATCGTCGATGACGTGCCGACGCTTGGAGCTTTCACGCCAGGGACGATCCCCAACGAGGTCGGATCCGTCAACGGTTTGTTTGACTTTGTGGCGGGAGCCGACGGTGTCAACCATTTCAACATCACAGGTCCGGCGATCACGGGGGTTAGCTACAGCACGGCAGTCCAGGCTGACGGAACGACGGTGCTGCTGGCCGAAACCTCCACGGGGACTGACATCTATTCACTCACCTTGCATCCAGATGGTACCTACGCCTTTGCGCTTATCACACCCGATGCAGCAACAACGGTAACTCAAACGCTCACGGGGCTGTCGCCGGGTGGTCCGACACCTTTCCTTGAAACATCGGATGGCCTGATCGAGTTCACCGGTACTGGCACGGGCGTCAATTCTTCGACACAGGGCTTCGGTGTCGCCGATCAGTTTATCGAGAAAGATGAGAACTTCACCATGGAGTTTCACACCTCCGCAACCGCGGGGGATGACGCACCGACGCTGAATCCGAAGTTCATAGGCAGCCTCGATTTCGCGGCAAGCGGCAACAGCTCGGGCTCTGTATCGTGGATCGCAACCAATTCCGTCACCGGCGAGACCCGTAGCGGAACGGCGACAGTTACGAACGGACATCTGGTCATCGATCCTTCGATCGACTTCAACCTAATTTCCATAACCGGTGATGCTGGTTCGAAAATCAGGCTGTCCGCCGTCGACATCTCACAAACGATACTGCCATCCGACACCACGTTGCATTTTCAAGTCAGTGCGGTCGATGGTGACGGTGACGTTAGTGCAACCCAGTCCTTGGACATCCACCAGGTAGCTGCAAGTTCGGGTGGATCCTTTACGCTGGCAGGGTTTGCGGGCACCGTGAACGACGTGATCGCCGGCAGCACCCACGCTGACACGATCTCAGGCGGAGCCGGCACCGACATTGCCGACTATACCGGGAGCGCGGCGATCTCGATAAACCTGACAGATGCAGGTGGCGCCGCCGGTGTTCATGGCACCCCCAGCAATCCGAGTGATGGCAACATCACCGGGGGCGATGCCACGGGAGATACGCTGACTGGCATCGAGGGCTTGATCGGCGGTTCCGGCGATGACTATCTCTACGGAAACTCCGGCGCCAATTACCTGGCCGGCGGATTGGGCAACGACACGCTCAGAGGCGAAGGCGGCGCCGACACTTTGATCGGCGGCGCCGGCAACGACCTGCTGGTCGGTGGTGCCGGGAGTGACACGCTCACCGGCGGGACGGGCACTGACACGTTCAGACTTGAGAACCTCGACATCAAGGATCTGATCACGGACTTCAATGGCGGCGACGGCGACAAGATCGACCTGACAGCCCTGTTCGACTCGGCTCCTGCGAATGTCGGCAACTTCGTCAACTACGACGCAGGGACCGGCGTGCTGAGTGTCGACACGAGCGGATCGGGAGATCCGGCCAATTTTGTCCAAGTGGCGGAACTCACGAACCACCCCGCTGCCAACACGATCACGCTGCTCTACGACGATGGCATAACCCAGCATCAGACAACGGCAAACGTGGTGTAACGCCATAGCGCACAACCACGTGACTATGTTATACGTCGCTAATATCTAGGGGAGCTCAATATGAAACGTTCTGCAAGACTGCTTGTTTCCGCTGCGACGCTGTTGCTGGCAGTCGGGTCGACGGGGTATGCCGCCGACATCATCGACGGTCCGACGGGCGACTATTGCCGTGTCGTCGGCACCTCCAACCTGGTGCTGAACGACAACATCGTCGATCTGAAGCAGGAGGTTGTGAAGTTGATGGACGAGTCGGTTGCCGTCGCCAACAGCTCGGAGTGGATCAACTCGTCGCGGCCCGTCTTCGTCTGGGCGTCGGAGGCCAAGGTCGCTTGCGGCAAGGCCTATGGCTACCTGAAGACGAACTACAAGGACGAAGACTACCTCAACAAATGCGAGTGTTTTCACGATCGCATGGTCGAGTACATGCACTGACCGGATAGGCGAACCCACGCCTGTTGGCCATCATGACAGCCGACGGATCCTTCCTGAAGGCGGTCGCGGGCGCGATCGTGTTGTTTGGCTTTGTCCAAACGGTCACGCCGGCCAGTGCCAACTGGCTGGAACGACCATCCGTGAAACCACAGCTTTCGTCCGGACTGAAGCAATCGGTGCGCTGTGATCCGGCCACGGAGTGGACCCGGCAGGCTTTCAAGTCATTCGCCAGTTGCCAGGCATCGATCCATGGCCTGGAGCCGATGCTGGCGCATGCGGTAATGGAGATCGAAAGCGGCTTCGATCCCGACGTGCAAGGCGCCGACGGCGAAGTCGGCCTGATGCAGGTGATGCCGTCGACCGCCAGAATGCTCGGCTTTCGAGGTTCCCTGGACGATCTGAGCGCGCCGGCGGCCAACATCGCGCTGGGGGTCAAATATCTTGCACAGGCCAACAGGCTGGCCGGGGGCGATCTGTGCACCACCGTCATGAAGTATCGCGCCGGGCACAATGAAAGCCGGTTCTCGGCCCTTTCGGTCCGCTACTGCCAGCGTGCTCGGGCAATCCTGGCAAGGGAAGGCTTTGAAGTGACCGGGCCTTTGCCGGTGGCGACGTTCGGCTTTTCCGCATTTTCGCCGGGCGGAGAGGGCGGAGCCCCTGCCCAGGCAAAGGGCGTTTGCGTGCGCCGCGTGTTCGTGCCGGGGCCGCGATACATGAAATGCGCCGACTATCGAAGTGCCGGGCAAGCAAGGCAGATCAGGGCGCTCAGAGGCAGGCTCTTCGGCGGCTAAAAGAACTACAGACGGCACTGCAAGTCCGCCGTAACATGCGTTGAAGACCAGACCGGGAACAATATCCGGCGGCACATAGGGGTGGAGCATTCATGGAAGCTGGCCGACAGGTCCACTGTCCGCGGACATGGGCAATCGCCTTGGCGCTCGCCGCGATCGTGTCGGGCTGCCAGTCGAAGGGCGGCGTGTCCGAAGTGCTCGATCCGGCGACGGTTGCCGCGCCTGCCGGGCAGAACGGCGCCGCCGGTGCCGGCCCCGTCCAGGCGACCCAGTCGCTGGGCACCGGCTCGACCAAAGTCACGATGCTGCTGCCGTTGTCCGCCCCCGGAACGGCCGGGGAAAACGGCAGGAAGATGCTCGATGCGACCAAGCTGGCGATGACGGATATCGGCAACGGATTGCTGACGCTGACGATAGAGGACACCAAGGGCGACAGCGCGCAGGCCAGCAAACTGGCGGTAACGGCCATTACGACGGGATCGAAAGTCGTCATTGGCCCGACCGAGCTGCCGGCAGCCCAGCATATTGCCACGCTTTCGGGATCGAAGCGGCCACCGGTTCTGGCGCTTGCCGACAATTTCGCCGGCGGCGCCGGGGTTTATGCCGTGCTCCTTGGCGAAGCCGACAGCGCCGCAGCCGGCGCCGCGGGATTGGCTGCGAAAGGCAGCAAGAAGTTCGTACTGCTTGTCGCGGACAATCCAAACGCCGGCGCCATGGAGAAGCGGGTCGCAAACAGCCTCAGCATCTACGGCGCGGCGCTCGCGGTCACTCTCCGATATTCTGCCGGCGACGGTGGCGCGAAGGCGGTCGACGAAATGGGCTCACTCGTGGACGCCCCCGACGCCGTCATTGTCGCCAGCGGCAATGGCAGTCCGGCGCCCATCCTTGCCGCCCTCAAATCGAAGGGCATTCCGGGAAAGACCATCTCCGTCGTCGGAACGAACCGTTGGCTGGAGCACCCCATGGATCCGCTCTTCGAGGGGGCGTTTATCGCCACGCTCGATCCAAGTGAAACCGGGCCGATCGCCGACCGCTTCAGGACGACATACAACTATCCTGCCGACGTCAACGTGGCCTATGCCTATGATATGGTTGCCCTGACGGCAGGGATTGCCAGCGCGGTCGGGCCTGATGGTTTCAGCAAGAAAGTTCTCGAAAATCCAAACGGCTTTCGTGGCTCGACCGGCCTGTTCCGGTTTCGGGCCGACGGATCCAGCCAACGCTCGATGCCGTTCTATCGGATTGAAAAAGGTGCGCTCAAGCTGGTTGCCAAATCGACGTCGGGTTTCTGACCGGCGAGCCTGCTTGAGAACCTGTTCGAGCTGATGGACAGGCCGGGCCGCAGCCGCGTGGCAATCGCGCTCGGAAGCTTCCTGCTTCTGGCCGGGATACTGCTGATCATTCAGGGCGGGGCGTTGCTTTCGGTCGATCGGCCTGTCCGTGCCCCGTCGCCGGATGTTGGCGATACCCGGCCTATCCGGCCGGTTGCCCCGGTTGCCGGCGCGCAACGCCTGGAGCCGGCGCGCAAGGTTGCTCAAGACCTGATCGCTCCGCCACGGCTTGATCCCGCTGAGATCGAACGGGCCGAGCCCCGTCCGCCACTCAGCGAGCTCGGTCTCGCCGTGCCCCCGAAAACGCCAATGCCCGGGGATTGGCGGGAGGTCTTGCTCTACCGCCCGATCGCCACATCGTCGGCGATGTTCGAAGCCATGGGCCGCAAGGTGGTCATCAGCGGAGTGCGGGGCATCGATCTCGACAGCTCCTGCTCGTTTCATGACGTCACCTGGCCTTGCGGCCTTCGCGCACGCGCCGTTTTCAATTCCTGGCTGAGGGGACGCGCGCTGCACTGTTTCGTACCGCCGGACGTCGAGCGTTTTGCCGTCGCCGCACCGTGCAGGCTGGGCAAGCAGGATGTTGGCGCCTGGCTTGTCTCCAACGGCTGGGCCACGGCGCTGCCGAGCGGCATCTACGGCAAGGCGGAGGCGACAGCCCGAAAGGCTGGGATGGGCATATTCGGCCCGGCGCAATAGCCTGCCATTCATTCCCTGATGTTTTGTTTGTTAACCGCCACGGGCGCAGCCTTGATGGGGTCATCGCGCAATCGATTAAATTGCAAGCTTCCTTGAAACTGAAATTGCAACACACCGGCCTTATACCAGCCCAACCACAGGAGATCGGCCAGTGATAAAGACTATGGCGAGCACCACCGACCAGGCATGGAAAAGCGTCGCTTTGCTGACCTTTCTGGGAACCGCTGCAATCCTGGGCGTTTCCGTCGGCCTCAATTACCTGCTCCTGTTCTCCGAGGCGCTGACGCCATTTGGGCGCAGCATGATCACGGCAATCCTGTTGCCCGTTGTCCTTGGCGTTCCGCTTTTTCTGTTCGTTGGATTGAAACAGATCGAGCTTCGTCGCTATCGCCGGGAGCTCGACAAGTCGGCAACCTTTGACACCATGACCGGCTGCCTGAACGGAGCGGTCTTCACGTCGATGGTCGAAAAAAGAACCGCACGGCCGTCGGTGCCGGGGCCGAAATCGGGCGCCTTCCTGGTCATCCATTCGGAACATCTGCGGTCCATCAACCTGCGCTTTGGTCTTGAATGGGGCGATCAAGCCTTGCGGCTCATAGCTTCGACCATACAATCGTCGGTGCGCGCGGAGGATCTGGTTGGACGCATGGGGACGTCGATGTTCGGGGTTTTCCTCGCCGGCGCGACCGAAGCAGAAGCCAGGGAAATCGGCGAGCGTATCAGGGCGCGCATCGCGCAAGTCTATTTCGCGCCAAAAGGGACCGAGGATGCCCTGACCGTCAAGGTCGGCGGCGTGGTGTTCGAAAACCAGGTGGAGTTCGCGGACATGTTCCGGTCCGCCGAGCAGCGCATGGCCGGCGTCCAGGACGGAGCCGCGTTTGAACTGACGCATCTCCATAGCTGACAATCGCCGGGAACCAGAGCCATTCGGAACCCAGGGGAATTGTCGGACGCGGCCGCGGTTACGCTGACGACGGGGTAGCCCGTGAAGACGCCGCCCAGGTTTCGGCGATGGCGACGATCGCGGCGTTGATCGGTCCGCTCGGGATCGCCGGCATCACCGAGGCGTCTACGACAAAGGCATTGTCGAAGCCGTTCAGCCGCAAGTCAGGATCGACGACGGCCTCAGTGTCACGACCCATCCGGCAGGTGCCGGCCGGATGGTGATGGGTGGAAGCAGCCCTGGCGATGAAAGCATCGAGTTCGGCATCGGACTGAACCGGTGCACCTGGCAGGATCTCCGTATCGCGCCATTCGTCCAGGGCCGCATGATGGCCGACCATGCGCGCCCGCTTCAACGCCATCCTGAATGTCGCGCGATCGTGTTCGGTTTCGAGGTAATGCGGGTCGATGACCGGCGCATCGTTGCGGCCCGGGCCGCTCGGTGTGATGCGCCCGCGGCTTGTTGGATGAGTGACGCCGCACAGGATGGTAAAGGCCGAGCCATAAAGCGGGGTCTTCAGGCCCTCGGCCGCCGACGGCGCGACGACGCAGGCGAGCACGATATCGGGACTTCCCGTGGAGCGGGTCGGGTCGTCGCTGTGCAGGTACATCAGCGATTCGGAGTGCTGCAGGCGGGAGGGCGGCACCGGCTTCTTCGTGCTGTAGACATTGCCGAGAGCCAGCAGATGATCCTGCAGGTTGCGGCCGACATCGCCGCGATCGGCAAGGCAACGTATGTCAGCTTGCTTCAGCGTATCGGGACAGCCAATGCCCGACCGCATGAGGATGAGCGGCGTGGATACTGCGCCGGCGCAAAGGACGATCCGGTCGGCGGACAGCGTTCCGGTCTCACCCTCGCACACCACGCTCACGCCCGTGATCTTGTGGCCGTCCAGCACCAGGTGCTCGACCTCGTGGCCGGCAAGCAAGGTCAGGTTCGGCCGCGCCATGACCTGCAACGACAGATAGGCGTCGGCGACGCTCAGGCGCTTGCCGTCACGTATGTTGAGTGAATTGGGACTAGTGCCGACCAGTTCGCCGCTGTTGTGGTCGCTCAGGGCGGGAGCACCCATGGCGCGCCCGGCAGCGATGTAGGCCCGCACGACCGGACTGACCTCGGCGTCCGGCAGATAGACGTCCAGCGGGCCACACTTGCCGCGTGTCGGCCCGTCGAAGGCAGTGAAGGCTTCGCTGCGGATGAAGCCCGGCAACAACCCCCGATAGGACCAGCGCTCGCCGCCAGCTTGCGCCCAGGGTTCGAAATCATCGGCATGGCCGCGGACATAGGCCATTGCATGCAGGCAGCTCGAGCCGCCGACGATCCTGCCGCGCGGCCATTCATGGACGCGGTTGGCGGTGAAGGGCTGGGGCACGGTCCGGTAGCTCCAGTCGTAGGCGCGGCCCTGGAGCATCGTCCATTTCAGCGGATCGGCGATGTCGGGATCGGCCGGCATCGCCCCGGCCTCGACGAGGCCGACCTGGCACGACCGGTCTTCACTGAGCCGGCTGGCAACAACCGAGCCGGCGGATCCCGCACCGATCACCAGCACGTCGAAATGACGTTTCAATTTGAAATTCCCCGCACAGGCTCACTATCGGAAGCTGATACGATCACGCGGCAAAGGCGCCGGCATTCGACCGTTCCATGATCTGTCTCTGCACGGACAAAAGGTGCGCGCGCATTGCGGCCTCTGCCGCTTCGGGATCGCGCTGCGAGATCGCCTCGGCGATCAGGCGATGCTCGCCGTCGCGGTGGGCGATCCGCTTGGGGCAGGTGGGGGCTGCGGTGCGCGCAACCTTCACCCGCGCATCGACGCCGACCTGGCGCAGCATCTTGTAGAATTCCGCGGCGAGATGGTTGCGGGCCGCGGCAACGATCGCGAGATGGAAAGCGAAGTCGACCTCACCCGACGGGGCGTTCTCCGGCGTGGTTGCCGCGTCGAGGATCCGCGCCGTCTCGAAAGAGGAGGCGCGCAGCGACGCCAGTCGGGCAAGGCCCGGCTCCATGATCAGGCGCAATTCCAGGACCTCGATCGGATTGGTTACCCTGACCAGTTCCTCGCCATATCTCGGAAGGGCGGTCGGCGCCCGCCTGGCGCGCGCCGGTTTGAGGTCGCCCGAAAGGCGCAGCACTTCAAGCGCCTTGCGAAGCTGATGGCGCTTGACGCTCAGATGTTCCGCAAGATCGCGCTCGGACGGAAGCTTGCCGCCGCCCTGCTGCAACTGGCGGACCGCAGCGATGATGTCGTCGAGATCCGATGGTCCGACCTGCGGCTCGAATGCGCTCAAAACCAAATCTCCTGTCCGATCGGCAGACCGCCGACTCAACGTCCGGCATCATATTGTGACACGAAAGCCTGTTCGACGGCACTCAACCAATTCAACCAATCTACAGCTGTACGCAATGGTTGACAACACCAGTTGCGCGATGGTTGACTGCCCATGTCGACGGTTGCCATCGCGGCGGGCCGTTTTCTCCCGAGGATCACGCATGCCGGCTGGCGAAACCTTTGACTACGTCATTGTCGGTGCGGGATCGGCCGGCTGTGTGCTGGCGAACCGGCTGAGCGAGGACCCTGCCGTATCGGTGCTTCTGCTGGAGGCGGGGGATTGGGACCGCGATCCGATGATCCACATCCCGCTCGGCTGGGGCAAGATACTGACCGAGCGCCGCCACGACTGGATGTATTTCTGCGAGCCCGAGGCCAATGTCGGCGGGCGCAAGGTCGAATGCGCGCGCGGCAAGGTCATCGGCGGCTCTTCCTCCACCAACGCCATGGCTTATGTGCGCGGCAATCGCGGCGACTACGATCGCTGGGCGGCAAGCGGCCTGACGGATTGGTCGTTCGACAAGGTGCTGCCCTACTTCAAGAAGCAGGAGCGCTGGGAAGCGGGGGAAAGCCGGTACCGTGGTGGCAGCGGGCCGCTGAACACCCAGTTCTGCCGGTACAAGGACGAACTGATCGATGCCTTCGCCACAGCCAGCCGTGATGCCGGATACCCGCAGACCGACGACTATAACGGCGCCATACAGGAAGGCTTCGGCCGGCTGCAGATGACAATTGCGAACGGCCGCCGCTGCTCGACCGCGACCGCCTATCTGCGGCCTGCCATGCGCCGCGGCAACGTCAAGGTGCTGACCGGCGCGATGGCGACGAAGATCCTGCTCAGGGATGGCCGTGCAACGGGCATTGCCTACACCAGAGGCGGGGCGAGCCATGAAGTTCTGGCGCGGCGCGAAGTCCTGCTTGCCGGCGGCGTCATCAACACGCCGCAGCTGATGATGCTGTCAGGCATAGGCGACAGCGGTGAGCTCGCGGCGCATGGCATCGAGACGAAGGTCGATCGTGCGCAGGTCGGAAAGAATTTGCAGGACCACGTTTCGGTCATCCTGATGTATCGGCGCAAACAGCCGGGACCGTTTCTCAAGATGATGCGGGCCGATCGTATCGGGCTGGATTTCGTCAAGACCTATCTCACCGGAAAGGGCTTTTCGGGAGATGTGCCTGGCGGCGTCGTGGCATTCCTGAAGAGCGACGCAAGCCGGCCGCTGCCGGACGTGCAGCTGCTTTTCACCGCTGCACCGCTGGGGGCATGGCCTTACATGTCGCCGTTCAAGGCGCCGTTCGCCGACGGCTTTGCGACCCGTATCGTTGCGGTGCAGCCGGAGAGCCGCGGCAGCGTCAAGCTGGCGTCGAGCGATCCGGTCGCCGCGCCGCTGATCCACCAGAACTTCCTGTCCTCGCAGCGCGACTGGCAATCGCTTCGCGCCGGCTTTCGCGTTGCGCGCAACCTTGCCAGCCAGCCGTCCATGGCTCCGTTCGTTGGCGCGGAGTTCTTTCCCGGCTCGAAATGCGAGAGCGACCAAGAGATCGACGAGCATATCCGCAAGACCTCGATCACCGTGCATCATCCGGCCGGCACGTGCCGCATGGGCGTCGATGCGGCATCGGTGGTCGATCCGGAATTGCGGGTGCGCGGCATCGCCGGACTTCGTGTCGTGGACGCCTCGGTCATGCCCGACCTCGTCTGTGGTAACATCAATGCGGCGGTCATCATGATCGCCGAAAAGGCCGCGGATCTGATCCGCAGCCGCGCTCAACAGAGCGTGGCGGCCTGATAGAGGCGGCCGGAATACAACCAAAGTCTTTTGGTTGAGACTGAAAAACTGCGTTGGTTGGACTGTCATGCGCTTCCGCATGGCCGTGGCGAAGCGGTTCACACCCTGATTGCGAGCCGTATCTCGCGCATTTCTAGGCTATTCTGCCTATTTCTGGGCATTTGCCTTCCAAAAATGCACCTCAACCAAAAACTTATAAAATTCGCAATTTGGCTATTGTCGAGCAAAACCAATGCGAATACGGTTGAGTTGGTTAGAAGTATTTTCTTCGTGACGAGAGGTGTCCGATATGTCCCTGGCGCAACCAGCTAACGATGTGCTCACCAACAAGAAGGCAGCACTCAAGGGCCTCTATGACGCCCTCTACGCAAAGAACATGTTTCCGTTCTGGGCGACGTCGGAAGGCGTCGACCATGACGAGATCAAGCAGCTGATGGCGACGTCGAAGGCCGTTCCCTTCGTGTGGTCCTATTCGGACATCGAGCCGCTGCTGCAGCGCGCCGCCGAACTGGTGACCATGGACGACAGTGAGCGCCGTTCGCTGATCCTGGTCAATCCCGGTCTTGCGCCCAAGCGTGCATCGGTCAGCACCATGTACACCGCCTACCGCCTGAACGATCCCGACGAGATCATGCCGCCGCACAAGCACTCGCCGAGCGCCATCCGCTTCGGTCTGACCGGCAAGGGCAATTTCACCGGCGTCGAGGGCGAAGACGTGGTTTTTGGCCCGGGCGACATGGTGCTGACGCCCAACGACGCCTGGCACAATCATGGCACCGTCGGCGGCGAGCAGGCGGTCAACCTGTCGGTGCTCGACCTGCCGCTGGTCGAAACGCTGCATGCCGTCCATTTCGATCACAAATACACCGAGATGGTCGATGGCAAGGAAGTCGAGAAGAAGGTGCAGACCGCCCGCTATCCCGGTGACTACTCACAGCGCATCTATGGCGAGGGTGGCCTGATGCCGCGTTTCGTCGATCACAAGCGCGGCGGCGGCCTGTCGTCGCCGATGTATGTCTATCGCTGGGAGAAGATGGAAGCAGTCCTCGACGCCCACAAGGATTGGGATGGCGACCCCCATGAAGGCATCGTCATCGACTATGTCGATCCGACCACCGGCGGACCCGTCTTCCACACCATCAATTTCTACGTGCAGATGCTGCGCCCCGGCGAGAAGACCTTGCCGCAGCGCGAGACCGCCAGCCTGCTCTTGGCGCCGTTCCGCGGCAACGGCCATTCGATCATCGACGGCAAACGTTATGACTGGAACCAGTTCGACACCATCGCCATACCTGGTGGTTCCTGGGTCGAGCATGTCAACGGCTCGTCGAGCGAGCCGGTGATCTTCTTCGGCGCCACTGATGCGCCGACGCAGAAGGCGCTGCTCCTCTACAAGCGCTGGGGCCGCAACCAGGCCGGCGATCTGCTCCGCCTCGTCTAGTTTCCGGTCCTTCGGCAAGCACTGTCCCGCCGCGATTGGCGGCGTGGACATCGAAAACGACGCTTCAGCAGCAAGGGTGTATGCATTTGGTTTCGGCGTTCAACACCAAGCAGATTGGCCATGTCGACTGTCCAGGCGGCGGCCAGGTCTGGGTCGATGGCAACATCCTTTATATCGGCCACATGCGGCCGCCGAGCGGCACGACGCTGGTCGATATTTCCGACCCGCGCAATCCGCGCAAGATAGCCACGATCGATGTTCCGCCCGGCTGGCATTCGCACAAGGTGCGCGCCAAGGACGGGCTGATGATCATCAACCACGAGCGCTTTGGTGATGCCGGCCCGGCCGATTTCGGCGGCGGACTGGCGCTTTACGACACAACCAAGCCGGCGCAGCCCAAGCTCATCTCGAAATGGATAACCGGCGGCAAGGGCGTCCACCGCTACGACTTCGACGGCCGTTACGTCTACATCTCGCCGACCGCCGACGGTTATGTCGGCAATATCGTGATGATCCTCGATCTGATCGATCCGGCACAGCCGGTCGAGGTCGGACGCTGGTGGATACCCGGCCAGTGGACGGGTGGCGGGGAAGAATACCCGTGGCATGACTATGTCACGCCGCGCTGCCACCATCCTCTGCGCATGGGCGACCGGCTCTATGTCAGCTACTGGCATCACGGGCTGTTCATCCTCGACATTTCGGACATCACCAAGCCGAAGCTGGTCTCGCACGTCAATTCGAGCCCGAGCTTTCCGCATCCCACCCACACCTGCCTGCCGATCCCACGGCCGCTCAAGGGCCGCAACATCATGGTGGTGGCCGACGAGGATGTCGCCAAACTGCGACCTTCACCGCCGGCCTTCACCTGGATCTACGACATCACCGACGAGACCAACCCGTTGCCGATCTCGACCTTCCAGGTGCCTGGCCTCGACCCGGATGGCGCGCCGCAACCGCCGATGACGGGCTGCCACCAGCCCTCCGAGCGGTTCAATGGAACCGTCATTCCGTTTGCATGGTTCGCGCAGGGGCTGCGCCTCGTCGACATCGCCGATCCGTTCGCGCCAAAGGAAGTCGGCCATTTCATGCCCGACGCGCCGGAGGGGGCGGAGCGTTCCTCGTCCAACGACGTGACCATCGACGACCGCGGCATCGTCTACCTGATCGATCGCATCCGCGGCGTCGACATCATCGAAACCAGCGTTCTCTAGGGGGGTATGTTGAGCGACAGCACGCGAAAATCCGCCAGCCACTACGCCATCGGCAACAAGAACCCGAACCTGCCGTTTCATCCGGCGGTGCGTGCCGGCGATTTCATCTTCGTCTCGGGCCAGGTGCCGAAGGACGAGAACAACAACATGATCAGCGGCACGATCGAGGAAGAGACGCTGGCGACGCTGAAGACCATTGCGCGCGTCATCGCGCATGAAGGCGCGACGCTGTCGGATGTCGTGCGGATCACCACCTATCTCGAGGATACGCGCGATTTCGGTCGCTACAACAAGGCGTTCCTCGAAGGGATCGGCGACGCCGTTCTGGCACGCACGACCGTCGAGGCAAAGGCCGTCATCAACACCAAGATCGAAATGGACGCCATCGTCTACAAGCCGCTCCCGGCGAGCAAGTAGGCCTTGGACACTAGCGAGGAGACGACATGTACAAGCTGTTAGGCCGCCAGACATCAGGCAACGTCCAGAAGGTGCTCTTCATGCTCGAAGAGCTGGGGGCCTCCTACAAGCGCGAGGATTATGGCCGCCAGTTCGAGAACACGCAGACGGCGGAATACAAGGCGCTCAACCCGACCTCCAAGGTGCCGACGCTGGTCGACGGCGACACCGTGATCTGGGAGTCCAACACCATCCTGCGCTATCTCGCGGCATTCGGCGGCGAACAGTTGAATGGCGCCACGCCGGCCGAAAAGACCGAGGTCGAGCGCTGGATGGACTTCCTGCTGGCTGCGGTCAATCCGGGCTACCTGGCGGCCTTCAAGGGCGCCAAGCTCACGCCCGAAGAACAGACCGCCGAATACAAGGAACAAGTGAAGGACCTTGTCGCGCAGCTCAAGATCGTCGACGGCCACCTGGCCGGCAAGGACTTCCTGGCGCTCGGCAAGCTGACCCTTGCCGACATCGCCTGCGCGCCGATCCTGAAGCGCTGCGTCGACTTCAAGATCGACCGGCCGTCAATGCCCAATCTGGAGCGCTGGGTGGCCGCAATCGCCGCCCGGCCGGCCTTCAAGGCGGCAACCACTGCTGCTCCCGCAAAGGCGGCATGATGATCAAGCGCGCCGCTCTCATCGGACTGGGAACGATGGGTCCAGGCATCGCCGCGCGGCTTTCGCGCGGCGGGCTCGATGTGACGGCGTATGATGTTTCGCCAGGGGCAATCGAGCGCGCCCGCGGCATGCTCGATCTCGCCGGCGGCGTGCTCGACCGTCTCGACATCAAGGCGCCCGGGACTGGCGCCGGCAGCGTGCGTTTCGTCGAGACGATCGCCGAGGCCGTCGATGGCGCCGAACTGGTGATCGAGAACGTGCCCGAGAATATCGACATCAAGGCGCAGACCTATCGCGACATCGATCCGCTGATCGGCCCGTCCGTCATCGTCGCCTCCGACACGTCGGGCATCCCGATCACCAAGCTGCAGGCGCATATCTCGCATCCCGAGCGGATGGTCGGCATGCACTGGTCGAACCCGCCGCACATCATCCCGATGATCGAGGTGATCGGCGGCGAAAAGACCGCGCCTGAAACCGTGACTGTTATCCGCGATCTCATCCGCTCGATCGGCCTGCTGCCGGTGGTGGTGAAGAAGGACGTTCCAGGCTTCGTCGAGAACCGCGTGCTCTATGCGCTGCTGCGCGAGGCGGTCGATCTTGTCGAGCGCGGCGTCATCGAGCCGGAAGACCTCGACACCTGCGTGTCGTGGGGCATCGGCTACAAGATCGCGGTCATCGGTCCGATGGCGCTGCTCGATATGGCGGGGCTGGATATCTACAAATCCGTCTCGTCTTTCCTCAATGCCGATCTCTCCAACCGCGACGATGTCGCGCCGATGGTGCTGGAGAAGACAGCTGCGTCGAAGTTCGGCATCAAGTCGGGCGAGGGCATGTTTGCCTACACGCCCGAGCAGACAAAGGCGCTGCAGGGTGAACGGGCGCGCAAGCTCGTCGCGGTGCGGCGCATCCTGGAAGGCCGGGAGTAGCCAATGTCACATGGTGCGCAGAGGGCAGGCCGGTTCGAGGAGTTCCACCGGTCGGCTGTTTGTGTGAAGGGCGCCTCCGCCATCAAGATGGTGCGGGTGCGACAGAAAACAGCGCGCGGGGCGGCAAGCCATGCGCATTGAAACCATCCGGGCCGCCGGCGACAAGCCGGCCCATATCCGCCATGACGATCTGATCTCCGCCAAGGGCGTTTCGGTGGTCATGGCCCGTCAACTGATCCTCAGGAACATCGATCTTTCGGTGCCAAAGGGGTCGTTCGTTTCCCTTATCGGCCCTTCCGGCTGCGGCAAGAGCACCTTGCTCAAGGTGCTGGCCGGGCTGGTGCAGCCGACCCAGGGCAGCGTTTCGATCGCCGGGCTCGCGCCGATCGAGGCGGCGCGCAAGCGGATGATCGGTCTCGTCTTCCAGGACGCCAACCTGCTTCCCTGGAAAAACGCCGTCGACAATGCCTCGCTGCTGCTCGGCATTGCCGACAAGTCGCTGTCGCGCTCGGATCTGCGGGCGCGCGGGCAGGAGATGCTGGAACTGGTCGGGCTTGGCGACAGCGCCCACAAGCGGCCGAACGAGCTGTCGGGTGGCATGCGGCAGCGGGTCGCCATTGCACGGGCCCTGGCGCTCGATCCCGCAGTCCTGCTGATGGACGAACCGTTCGGCGCGCTCGATGCCATCACCCGCGATTCGATGGGCCAGTCGCTGCTGGAGATCTGGCAGCGGACCGGCAAGACGATCGTGCTCGTCACCCATTCCATCGACGAGGCCATCCATCTGTCGCGCCATGTTCACGTGCTGGGGATCAAGCCCGGGCGGATCACCGAGAGCCTCGACATTGCGCTGCCTTATCCGCGCGACCTGTCGGTCACCGAAGATCCGGAGTTCGTCAGGCTGGTGGTCCAGTTGCGAACGATGCTGCGCTCCAGCCATCAACCGGGAGGCGCGTCTTGAGCGACCAACCCATCACCGACCTTTCCGAGCCGCGCCTCGCCTCCAACTGGAGTGCGGCGACCGGCAGCTGGCTTCCTGCGGTCATCCTGCTGCTGGTGACGATCGTGCTGTGGGAAGCGGCCGTGCGGGTCTTTGCCATATCCGCTTTCATTATTCCCGCTCCGTCCGAGATCGCGAAGTCGCTGGTCGCGCAATGGGGCACGCTGATGCAGGCGACGCTGGTGACGGCGGGCGAGATCCTGTTCGGCTTCCTGGTCTCGGTCGTGGTCGGCATCGCCATTGCGCTGCTCATCGTGCGCTTCGATTGGTTGGGACGCGCCCTGTATCCGCTGGTGGTGCTGTTCCAGAACGTGCCGAAAGTCGCGCTCGCGCCGATCTTCATCCTCTGGTTCGGATATGGACTGGCGCCCAAGATCGGCCTGATCCTGGTCATCGCCTTCTTCCCGGTGACGCTCTCTATGCTGGCCGGCATGCAATCGGTCGACCGCTCGCTGCTGTCGCTGATGAATTCGGTCGGGGCCAGCCAGACGCAGATCCTGTTCAGGATCCGCGTTCCGCACTCGCTGCCGAACCTTATGGCCGGAACCAAGATCGCCGCCACGTTGAGCGTGATCGGCGCCATCGTCGGCGAATTTGCCGGGGCGTCGGACGGTCTCGGCTACGTCATCCAGTTCGCTTCGACCCAGCTCGACACGGCGCTGGTCTTCGCAGCGCTGCTGCTCGTTTCCGTGCTTGGCATCGCCTTCTACTACGCCGCCGAAATCCTCGAACGCATCGTGGTGCCGTGGGCGCCGAAATTCAGCCAGTCCTAGGCCCACTCGATCAACCAAATTCATAAAGGGGAACAAAACATGCTGAGACGGTCACTTATCAAGGCAGCTACCTTGGCAGCTTTTGTCGGCGCGCTCGGCTTCTCCAGCGCGGCTCTGGCGGCCGACAAGGTCAACGTCCAGCTCGACTGGGTGGTGCGCGGCAATCACGCCATGTTCTTCGTCGGCAAGGAAAAGGGCTTCTTCGCCAAGAACGACATCGATGTGGCCGAGATCCGCAAGGGATCCGGCTCGCCGGACGCGATGCGGCTGGTGGGCAATGAGAACGCGGATTTCGGGTTCGGCGATCTTCCCACGCTTGCCGTCGCACGGTCGCAGAATGTCCCGGTCGTGGCGCTGGCGGCCGTCAATCAGCACTCGCCGCTGGGGATCATTTCGCTGGCCAAGACGCTGAAGCTCACCAGGCCGTCCGACCTCAAGGGACTGACCATCGGCATTCATCCGGCCGGTTCCACCTACATCTTCTTCAAGGGCTTCCTGGCCGCCAACGGCCTGACCGAAAAAGACATGACGCTGAACAGCGTCTCGCCTCCCTATGAAAGCTATTTGCTGCTGGGCCGGGTTCAGACCGTCGTCGGCTATATCGATGCGGAGGTTCCCGAACTGGAAGCGAAGGCCGGAGGCCCCGGCTCGCTCAGCATCATGATGGGGGCGGACCATGGGTGGAAAGCCTATGGCTCGGGCCTGTTCACCTCGCAGGCGATGATCAAGGACAAGCCGGACGTCGTGCGCCGCTTCGTCAGGGCATACAGGGAGGCCTTCGACTATGTCGTGGCACACCCGGAAGAGGCTGCCGAGATCACCGCCAAGGCGGCGCCCGGCTATGCGGAGAAAAAGGATGTGCTGCTGGCGCAGATCAACGCCGACATCGCATCGACGTTCAGCAGCCCTGACACAAAGGAACACGGTCTCGGCTGGATGACCAAGACGCAGTGGGAGGAGACCCTGAAGACGCTGACGGACCAGGGCGTGCTCAAGGCGGCTCTGTCGGCGGACGACGTCTTCACCGACGCATTCCTGGCAAAAGAATAAGGGGCGCGCGGTGTTCGAACGGAAAGCTCGATGAGCGCCTACCGGCAGACAAAGCTGTCCCGCGCGATGCCGCAGGACACATCACGCTCGCCTTTCGCCGCATCGGTGCGGTCGAGCGTGACCTGCACGCGGGTGGCATATGCGCGGCTCGCCAGACCGCACCACAGCCGCTCGACGGGCAGGTTCTCGCGTTTGTCGTTGAGGATCGTGAACGTGCCGGTCTTCGCATCGAACCAGAGCTCGACGCGGGTTTTCTTGCCCGGCTCGACCGTTGCGATCCCGGCTGAATACCAGTGGGCGAAGTCGGCGTTGCAGGAGAGGCTTTCGCTGCCCGCATTCGAAATCGTCAACGGAACCATGTCGAGCCCGTCAGTGCCGGTGCGGACGGTGACATGGTGCAACTCAACCGCGTTGGCGAAGGACGACAACGCCAGCATCACCGGAAGGGCATAACGGATCTTCACTTTGCCTGAGCTCCATAATGTAATTTTTCCTAGGCAGTCTATCTCGCTTTTGCGCAATAACAATAAGAATATTGATTGGTGAAACAACAGAGAGGGTAACATGTTTAAGCTTCTTAAGAGCAGTGTAAGTGCAGCTATATTGACCGGTGTCTTGATGAGCGGCGCGCTTGCCGGCGAGGTCAAGTCGATCGCCATCCTGACGCCCGAAGAAGGCACGGACTATGGCTGGAACCAGCAAGGCATCGACGCCGCCAAGGCGGCGGGCAAGGCCGCCGGCGTCGAAGTGGTCGTGGCCCAGGGCCTCGGCTATGGCGATGTTCGTCCGACCTTGCGGGAACTTGCCTCCGACGGCGCCAGCCTGTTGATCGCGCATGCCAGCGGCTACAACACCTCGGCGCCCGAAATCGCCAAGGAACTGAAAGTTCCGGTGGCGATCGTCGACACGCCAGCCGGCCTGGAGAAGGGCCTCGTCGCCGACTACACGCTGAGCGGCCACGAGGGTGCCTATCTGGCCGGCCGTCTCGCCGCCAAGGTGTCGCGTTCCAAGTCGGTCGGCATCGTCGTCTCGGGCGAACCGCCATCGTGGAATTCGCAGTCGGCGGCGTTCGCACAAGGCGTGAAGGCGGAAAATCCTGACGTCAAGATCACCTATGCGGTGATCGGCCCTGCCGCCTACAGCGATGCGGCCGGCGGCAAGCGCGTCACCGAAAGCGTGATCGCATCGGGTGCCGACATCATCTTCGGCCAAGGCAACGGTTCGAGCTTCGGCATGCTGCAGGCGGTCGAGACGACCAAGGCAGCCGATGGCGGCAAGGTCTATTTCATCGACGTCATCGGCGACAAGTCACCGATCGACAAGGGCTTCCTGCTGTCGTCGGTGGTGTGGAACATCGAGCCGGTCTATGCGGCCATGATTGCCGACCTGAAGGCCGACACGTTCGGCACCAAACACTATACGATCGGCCTCAAGGACGACTCGGTCAAGCTGCTGAAGACCGCTGCGATCCCGGACAATGCCTGGACGGAAATCCAGGCGCTGCGCGAGGACGTCATTTCCGGCAAGATCAAGGTTGAGCCGGTCTATGACGCGGCCGCCGTCAGGGCATTGATGACCAGCGTCGCCCAGTAAGGCGATCACGGTCGGCTGCCGGAGGGGTGATCCGTTCACCCCTCCGGACGATTCCTGTTTTTTGGTGCTGGGCTTTCATGAGCGGTTTTTCTTCATCGTCCGTTGCAGGGCGCGACATCGTCGCGCTTGAAGGCGTGACCAAACGGTTCCCCGGCATCGTTGCCAATGACAGCGTCGACCTGTCGATCCGCCCGGGCGAAGTGCATGTGTTGCTGGGCGAGAACGGCGCTGGAAAATCGACACTGATCGGCATGTTGTCCGGCCTGCAGCAGCCGGACGAAGGACGCATACTGGTCGACGGCAAACCGACGCCGATCACCTCGCCGCGCCATGCGCTGGCACTCGGCATCGGCACCGTATTCCAGCACATGATGCTGGTGCCGACGCTGACGGTGGCGGAAAATCTCCTGCTTGGCGGGCCGTGGTGGCAGCGCCCCAGGACCGAGGAACTGGCGGCGCGCGTCGCCGAGATCACCGGCACGCTCGGCATCACCGTCAAGCTTCAAGCCAAGGTATCGGAGTTGTCGCTCGGCGAGCAGCAGCAGGTTGAGATTCTGCGCGCGATGCTGCGCAACAGCCGGCTGCTCATCCTTGACGAGTCCACCTCCATGCTGACGCCGAAAGGCATCGACGAACTCGGCGCACTGATGCGCCGCCTTGTCGAGCAGGGCCTGGCGATCGTCTTCATCACCCATAAGCTCAAGGAGGCGGCTGCCTTCGGCGATCGCATCTCGGTGCTGAAGCTCGGCCGCAAGGTCGGCGAGATCCCGCCCGAGCGGTTTCGCGCGCTGGGCGAACAGGAGATCGTCTCGGAGATCGTGGAATTGATGTTCGGCAAGCAGAAGGATGATCCGGAAGCCGTCGAGCGTCCGGTCCGCACTGCCCGAGCAGAAGCGGCCCCGCTGCTTCAGGTCGCAGATCTGGCGGTCGCGCCGACGGACAATGCGCCGGGCCTGTCGTCGATCTCCTTCGACATCCGCCCGGGCGAGATCCTGGGCATTGCCGGCATCGACGGCAACGGCCAGAAGCAACTGGCGGAAGCGCTGGCCGGCCAGCGTACAGCTGCCGGCGGCTCGATACGGCTGGACGGCGCCGCCATCGAGACGCTGAGCGTCGGCGAGCGCCGCCGGCGCGGCCTTCGCTACCTGACCGACGACCGGCTGGGCGAGGGCACTGTCGGAACCTTCCCGGTCTCGATCAACTTCTTCCTCAAGCAGGTCGGCGCGGCCCCGTTCTGGCGCAACGGCGTCGAGCAGCGCGCGGAGATCGACAAGCGCGCCGCGCAGCTCGTGCGCGAATACGACGTGCGTACGCCGAGCCTGAAGACGCCCGTCGCGCGGCTGTCCGGCGGCAACATCCAGAAGGTGCTTCTGGCACGGGAACTGGCTGAAGGCGCCAAGGTGGTGATCTTCAACAAGCCGACCTACGGGCTCGATCTCGCCAACACTTTGGCGTCGCGCCAGCGCATCCGCGACACGGCGGCGCGTGGCCTTGCGGTGCTGCTGATCTCCACCGACCTCGAGGAATTGCTTGGTCTGTGCGACCGCATCGCCGTCATCGCCGATGGCGCTTTGGTCGGCACCGTCGAGAACGTAGACGACGCCCGCACCAAGGTCGGTCGCCTGATGATCGGACTTGCCGCATGAGCATCGACACCGCACCCACGGTCAGTGCTACCGCACTCGATGCCACGAGCGGGGCAACGACGCGTCGCGACATCGCGCATCGGTTGCTGATGACGCTCGGCCCGATCCTCATCGCTCTCGTCATAGCCGGCTGTATCCTGCTTGCGGTCGGCGTCGACCCGCTCGCCTACTACGGCTTCGTGCTGGAGAAAGGACTGTTCTCGCCGCTCGGCATCCAGCAGACGCTGACGCGCATGGCGCCGCTGCTGTTTCTTGCCGCCGGCCTGATCGTGGCCTTTCGCGCCGGCATGTGGAATCTCGGCGGCGACGGCCAGTTCCTGCTCGGCGCGGTGACGGCGGCGGCCAGCGCTCCTATGTTCGTGCAGGTCATGCCAGCCTGGCTGGCGCTGGTCTGCTCGTTCCTCATCGCCATGGTGGTGGCGATGATCTGGTCGCTGGTGCCGGCCCTGCTGCGTGCCTATCAGGGCGTCAACGAGATCATCACCACGCTGATGATGACGTTCCTCGGCACCTCGCTCGCCAATGTGCTGGTCAAGCTGGCGTTTCGCGACCCCAACACGACCGTGCCGCAGACCCGTACGCTGCCGGTGGAAGACCGGTTGCCGCGCCTGTTCGAAACGACCATCACCAGCGGCTTGCTGCTTGGGCTGGCGGCGATCGTCATCGTGCATCTGGTGATGACGCGCACGGCGTTCGGGCTGAAGCTGAGGATCGTCGGCGCCAATCCACGCGCGGCGGTTCACTCGGGACTCGGTGTCCCCGGCCTGACCGTCGCCGTCTTCGCCATTTCGGCCGGGCTGGCCGGGCTTGCCGGCGCCGTCGACATCATCGGCGTCCAGGGCAATGTCCGCGCCGACTGGAATCCCGCCTACGGGCTTGCGGTGATACCCGCCGTGTTTCTCGCCCGCATGAACGGCTTTGCAGCCATCGGCTTCGTGTTCCTGCTTTCGGTGCTTTCGATCGGCGGTGAGAGCGCGGCGCGCCGGCTCGGCGTGCCCAATCATTTCACTCTGGTGCTGGTTTCCATCGTGCTGATCGTGCTCGCGCTCGCCGAATATTTCGATCACCGATACAACCAGTCGCGGAGGGCCTAGGGCATGACCGGGCTGTTCAGCGAAGTCTTTCTCAGCGCGCTCCTGTTCGGCGCCGTCACCGCGGCGATCCCGCTGCTGCTTGCCGGGCTCGGCGAGCAGATCTCCGAGAAGGCGGGCGTGCTCAATATCGGCATCGAAGGCATGATGCTGGCCGGCGCCTATCTCGGCTTTGTCGGCGCTTTCTATTCCGGGTCGCTGTGGCTGGGCTTTCTCACCGGTGCCGCCGGGGGTGCTGCGGTGGCGCTTGTCATGGCGCTGCTTTGCGTGCGCATCGGGCTGAACCAGATCGTCATCGGCATCGCGCTGACCTTGGGGCTCGAGGGCCTGACGGCACTGCTCCACCATTTCCAGTTCTCACGCAGCTACCCGCGCCTGCCCGCGGCGGATGCTACCGTCATTCCGCTGCTTTCGGACATCCCGGTCATCGGGCCTGCATTCTTCAAGCATCATCTGATCGTCTATCTGGCGGTCGCGCTGGTTTTCGGCATGAGCTACCTCTATCGGCGCACGCAACTCGGCCTCAATTTGCAGGCGGCAGGCGACAAGCCGGCCGCGCTCGATGTCGCCGGCATCGATGTCGTGCGGACCCGCACCATCGCCGTGTTGACGACCGGAGCGCTGGCTGGGCTCGGCGGCGCCTATCTCGCCAATGTCGGGGCTGGGCTGTTCATTCCGTTCATCACCAATGGCGCGGGCTTTCTCGGCATCGTGCTGGCCATGCTGGCGCGCGGTCGCCCGATCTGGGTGCTGTTCGGTGCGTTGCTGTTCGGTGTCTGCCTGTCGCTGACGACGGCCATGCAGGTGGCCGGGATCAACATACCGACCGACATCATCCAGATGCTGCCGTTCTTGGCGGTGATGATCATGCTGGTGCTGTTCGGCCGGCGCGCGAGCCTGCCGGCGGCGCTCGGCATTCCATACGAGCGCGGCGCGCGCTGAGGACAATTCATGCGCGGACGGGACCCGCGCCAAGAAAGGAGGCAAGAATGTCGGATACCAAGGTCTACCTGCTCGACGGCGGCTCGCTCGTTCTCGACGGCTATCATGTGTTCTGGAATCGCGGCCCTGGCGGCGAAGTGCGCTTCCCGGTCTATTCGATCCTGATCGAACATGCCGAGGGCCGGTTCCTCATCGACACCGGCTACGACTACGATCATGTGATGAAGGTGCTGCCATTCGAAAAGCCGATCCAGGAAAAGCACCAGACCATCCCCGGCGCCCTGGCGCTGCTCGGCCTTGAGCCGAAGGACATCGACGTCGTGGTCAACTCGCATTTCCACTTCGATCATTGCGGCGGCAACAAGTATTTTCCGCATGCCAAGAAGATCTGCCACCGGACCGAGGTGCCGCAGGCGTGCAATCCCCAGCCTTTCGAACATCTCGGCTATTCCGATCTGAGTTTTTCGGCGGAGGCTGCCGAAGCGCGTGGCGCGACCGGGCAATTGCTTGCGGGAACGACACGGGCGAACTCGAGCTTCGAAGGCGTCGATGGCGACGTCGACCTTGCCAGGGGCGTCCGGCTGATCTCGACGCCCGGCCATTCGATCGGCCATTACAGCCTGCTGGTCGAGTTCCCCAAGCGCAAGCCGATCATGTTCACGATCGATGCGGCCTATACGCAGAAGAGCCTTGAAACGCTGTGCCAGGCGGCGTTCCACATCGATCCGGTAGCGGGCGTCAATTCGATGCGCAAGGTGAAGAAACTTGCCGAGGACCATGGCGCCGAGTTGATGTACTCGCACGACATGGACAACTTCAAGACCTACAGGACCGGCACGCAATTCTACGGCTGACCCCGCCAATCCGGAGACCAAGACGATGCGCTATCTCGAACATGCCGATCCGGTCATCACCCTGACCGCGGGGCCGGTGAACGCCTATGCCGAAGTGCTGCGCGGCCTCGGGCGCACGGTGCTCTACGACTACGACCCGGCGTTCCAGCTTTTCTACGAAGGTGTGGTCGACAAGGCGCAAAAGGCGATGCGGCTGTCGAACAAGCCGGTCATCCTGCATGGCGAGCCGGTGCTTGGCCTGGAGGCCGCCGCGGCCTCGCTGATCACGCCGGACGATGTCGTGCTCAACCTTGCCTCAGGCGTTTACGGCAAGGGGTTCGGCTATTGGGCGAAGCGTTATTCGCCACATCTGCTCGAGATCGAGGTGCCCTATAACGAGGCGATCGATCCGCAGGAGGTCGAGGCAATGCTGAAGGCGCATCCGGAGATCACCGTCGTTTCCGTCTGCCACCACCACGCCGTCCGGCACCATCAATCCGATCGACGCCATCGGTGCGCTGGTTTCAGCGCATGGCGGCTATCTCATCGTCGATGCCGTCTCGTCGTTTGGCGGCATGAAGACGCATCCCGAGGATTGCAAGGCCGATATCTATGTCACCGGCCCGAACAAATGCCTGGGCGCGCCTCCCGGCCTCACGATGATGGGTGTCAGCGAGCGGGCCTGGGCCAAGATGAAGGCCAATCCCCTGGCGCCGCGCGCGTCGATGCTCAGCATCGTCGACTGGGAGCATGCGTGGTCGCGGGACAAGCCGTTTCCATTCACGCCGTCGGTCTCGGAGATCAACGGGCTCGATGTCGCGCTCGACCTCTATCTCAATGAGGGACCGGAGGCGGTGTGGGCGCGCCATGCACTCACCGCCAAGGCCATGCGCGCTGGCGTTGCCGCGATGGGCCTGTCGATCTGGGCTGCCAGCGACAGCATCGCGTCGCCGACCACGACCGCTGTCCGCACGCCCGAAGGTGTCGACGAGAAGGCGCTTCGCCAGGCCGCGCGCGCCCGTTACGGCGTGGTGTTTTCGTCGGGGCGCGGCGAGACCTTGGGAAAGCTGACGCGCATCGGCCATATGGGACCGACAGCCCAGCCGATCTATGCGATCGCGGCGCTGACGGCACTGGGCGGCGCCATGAATGCGGCCGGCCAGAAACTGGCGATCGGCAGGGGCATCGACGCGGCGCTGGCCGTGATCGACGCCGACGCCTGAACAGACATCACCACGGATTGAGGGAGCATTTTCATGACTGAACGGCTTGCGGGAAAGACGGCCCTGGTTACAGGCGCCGCGCAGGGTATCGGCAAGGCGATCGCAGCGCGGCTTGCCGCCGACGGGGCAACCGTCATCGTCGGCGACATCAATGCCGAAGGTGCCGGGGCGGCGGCTGCGGCGATAGGCGGAAAGGCGAGGGCGATCGCCGCCGACATTTCCGATCCGGCATCGGTCAAGGCACTCTTCGCCGAAATCCAGGCCCTGACCGGGGGCATCGACATCCTGGTCAACAATGCCAGCATCGTGCCGTTCGTCGCCTGGGACGATGTCGATCTCGACCACTGGCGCAAGATCATCGACGTCAATTTGACCGGCACTTTTATCGTCAGCCGTGCCGGTACGGACCAGATGCGTGCGGCGGGGAAGGCCGGACGGGTAATCAGCATCGCATCCAACACCTTCTTTGCCGGCACGCCGAACATGGCGGCCTATGTCGCGGCCAAGGGTGGCGTCATCGGCTTCACCAGGGCGCTCGCCACCGAGCTTGGCAAATACAACATCACCGCCAATGCGGTGACGCCCGGCCTGATCGAGAGCGACGGCGTCAAGGCGAGCCCGCACAACGAGGCGTTCGGCTTCGTCGAGATGCTTCAGGCGATGAAAGGCAAAGGGCAGCCGGAGCATATCGCCGATGTGGTCTCGTTCCTGGCCTCCGACGATGCGCGCTGGATCACTGGCCAGACGCTCAATGTCGACGCCGGGATGGTGCGCCACTAGCCAAAGCGCATCCCAAAAACGCTACGACCCTTCTGGGCGACCTGCATTTTGGGTCGCAACAGCGGATGAGCGGCCGTGTCCGCAAGGCCGTGCCGCAAATGGCCAATCAAGGAAAAATCATAGTGGACTTCGGATTCGACACGTCGGTTTTCGACGGGCTGACGATTGCAATGCTGATCGCCGGCCTGGCCATGACCGGAATTGCCTCCGGCGTGCTCGCCGGTCTGCTGGGAGTCGGCGGCGGCATCGTCATCGTCCCGGTGCTGTTCTGGGTACTTAGCCTGTTCCAATTTTCGCCTGCTGTGATCAGCCATCTGGCTGTCGCGACGTCGCTTGCGGTCATCATCCCCACCTCGATCTCGTCGATGCGGTCGCACAACAGGCGCGGCAATGTCGACCGGGCACTGCTCACTCTGTGGGGACCGGCCATTTTCGTCAGTGCCCTCATCGGCGGCATCATGTCGAAATTCATCCCGGGCGCCGGCTTGCGGCTGGTCTTCGGCGTCGTCGGCCTGCTGGTGGCCGTCAACATGGCATTGCCGAAGCACCTCGTGATCTCCGATCACCTGCCGCAAAGCGGCTGGATCAACCGCGCGATCGCTGCTGTGATCGGCTTTGTCTCTTCGCTCATGGGAATTGGCGGCGGCACGCTCTCGGTGCCGACGCTTTCCAGCTTTTCCTTTCCGGTCCACCGGGCCGTCGGCACATCGTCGGCACTTGGCCTGCTCATCGCGCTTCCGGCGGTGGCCGGCTTCATCTGGTCGGGTCTCGAGATTGCCGGCAGGCCCCCGCTCAGCCTGGGCTACGTCAGCCTGCCGGCGGTTGCCATCATAGCGCCCGTGAGCTTCCTGTTCGCCCCTCTGGGCGCAAGGCTCGCCCACGCGCTCAACCCGCGCTACCTGAAACTTGCCTTTGCATTCTTCCTGGCGATCACGGCCGGGCGAATGCTGCTTTCCTGAATCCGGTTAGGCGGCTTACGGCTATTTTTCCCGCATGGCCCGGCGGAAGTTCTGCGTGATCGGCTCGGCGAGATAAGAGAGAACGGTGCGAGCCCCCGTCCGGATCATCGTCTCGCTCGACATGCCGGGCAGCAGCTTGCGACCCTCCAGCTTGCCGAGTTCGCTTTTGTCGATCACAACCGTCGCGGCGAAATACGGTGCGCCGCTGCGTTCCTCAACCATGCGGTCAGCCGACACGATCTCCACAACACCCTCGAGCGGCGGCAGGTTGTAGCGGGCGAAGGCCGGGAAGCTGACGCGCGCGGGCTGTCCGGGTGCGATCGTCTCGACATCCTCCGGCTTGACCATAGCCTCGACCACGAGTTGTTGTCCGAGCGGGACGATCGTCATCAATGTCTCACCGGGTTTCACGACACCGCCTGCCGTATGGACCTTCAGCTCCATGACAATGCCGTCAACGGGCGCGACGACGTTGGTACGGCTAAGCACGTCCCTGGCGGAACGCTCCTGCTGTCCGAGGTCAAACAGCTCCGCCTCGACTTTGCTCAACTCGTCGACGGCCTCGTTCAGGCGCACTGTGTTGAGGTTCAGGATCTGCATGTCGATCTCGGCCATGGCGCTTCCGGCACGGGCGATTGCCGCGACATTGGTGGCGCGCTCGCCCTCGATCTCCCGCTGCTGGCGTCTGAGCGACAGGTTCCGTTCGCGGGTGGTCAGCCCTTTCTTGAGCAGACCCTCAAGGTCTTTGCTTTCGCCCTCGATTGCCTCGATCTGCTTGTCTTCGGTGACGACAAGCTGCTCCAGCCCCGTTATCTCTTCCTCGACCTGGTGACGGCGCTGGCCGAGAATTTCCCGCTCGTCCTTCAGATTGTGGTGCTTCGCTGTAAACACGTCACGCTGTGCTGCCACCGCGTCCTTCACGGCGATCGCGGGGTTTGCGAGCAACGCCGGATTGAACTCGATCTCGGTCTTGCCGTCACGCTCGGTCCTGAGACGCGCGGCCAGCGCCTCACGCGTTGCTATCCGGTTCTGGATCAGGTCGAGCTGCGCCTTTGCCTGCGTGCCGTCGAGCCGGACGAGGATCTTGCCCGCCTTGACGATATCCCCGTTGGCGGCGTTCAACTCCGCGATGATGCCGCCCTCGAGGTGCTGGATGAGCTTGCGGTCGCCGGCGACCTTGATCACGCCCGACGCTACCGCAGCGCTGTCCAGCGGCGCCAGGGCCGCCCATCCCCCGGCCACGCCGAAGAACAGGAACATGATCGCGAAGCCGGTGCACGTCACGCCGGTGAGACGCAGCGGCACCGGTTCCAGCAGCGAGGGCGGGGGACGGGGCAGCGGCACGACGTTCAATTCGGGGGGGCGGCTCATGCTTCCTTGACCTCTTTGATTTCCTTCACCACTTCAAGGGCTGGCAACTGGGCCGCCTTGGGCAGATGGGCCACCTTGCCGACACGGCTGGCGAGTTCGTTGAAGACATGGTCGCGCGGCCCGAAGAGATCTTGCTGACCCCTGTTGAGGACCAGTATCTTGTCTACCTTGTCCAAAATGTTGGCGCGGTGCGCGATCAGGATAACGGTCGTGTTCGTCGCCTTGGCCACGCCGAGAGCGGCAATCAATGCCTCCTCGCCCTCCCTGTCGAGGTTGGAATTGGGTTCGTCGAGGATAAGCAGCGCGGGATCGCCGTAGAGGGCCCGCGCCAGCCCGATGCGCTGGCGCTGCCCGCCCGACAGTATCGCACCTGCTTCGCCGATCTCGGTGCCATACGCCTTCGGCAGTCCTTTGATCAGCTCGTGGACTCCCGCCAGCTGCGCGGCCTCGACCACCTTGTTGAAGACCGCCGGGTTGAGCGTAGCAAAGCGGCAAATGTTTTCGGACACGGTGCCGGCGAAGAGTTCGATGTCCTGCGGCAGATAGCCGACATGACGACCACGGTCCTCCGCCGCCCATTGGGCGACATCCGTTCCGTCCAGCAAGGCGCGCCCCGCGGACGGGCGCCAGGCGCCGGCGAGTATGCGCGCCAGGCTCGTCTTGCCGGCCCCGCTCGGGCCGATCAACGCCATCGCTTCACCGGGCTCGAGGCGGAAGTTGATGCCTTTGAGGATATGCTCGCCACCCTGTCGGGCAAGCACAAGGTTGTCGGCC
Source organism: Mesorhizobium sp. WSM4809 (assembly GCF_055811655.1). Classification (NCBI taxonomy): domain Bacteria; kingdom Pseudomonadati; phylum Pseudomonadota; class Alphaproteobacteria; order Hyphomicrobiales; family Phyllobacteriaceae; genus Mesorhizobium; species Mesorhizobium sp. WSM4809. The sequence continues at coordinate 241,194 of NZ_JBVVQW010000002.1, read as the reverse complement.
TCGAACCTGCCTTTCGGACGGGGCAGTGGCAGGACCGGTGTGGCCTCCCGGTGCTGTCCGGCGACCGCGGTGAGGCGCCGGTAAGCGGCACGGGCTCCGACCGTCGCCTTCCAGGTGCCGATCGCTTGCTCGACCGGTGACAATGCGCGCCCCATCAGGATCGAGGCGGATATCATGATACCGGGCGAGGCCTCGTTGCGAAGAACCAGATAGGCACCGAGGCCGAGTATGGCCATTTGCAGGGCCAGCCGGTGACAACGCGCGATGGCCGCGATGACCCCACCCCGGTTAGCGGCAAGGACTTGTCCTTTGTTCGCCTCGTCCTGCTGTGCCTTCCAGCCTTCCATCAGCGGCTTTAGCATACCCATCGCCTGGACGACCTCGGCGTTGCGGATCGCCGCCTCGGCCTGCACATAGGCCCGCGACTGCGCACCCGCAGCCTCGATCAAGGGCTTTCGCGTGACATATTCGTTGAGCAGCGCCAAAGCGAACAGGATGATCCCGCCGCCAAGCGCCAGCCAACCCAGCCAGGGGTGCATGATGAATATGGCAGCGAAAAACAGCGGCGCCCAAGGCGCGTCGAGGATCGGGAAGATGCTGGGACTGGTGCAGAAATTCCGCACCTGGTCCAGATCGCGCAACGGACGGGCGTTGGCCTGGCCGGGCGCCGAGGCGGCATATTCCACCGATGCGGTCAGGAGAACCGGTCCCAAGCGCGCGTTCATCCATGATCCGACCTTGGCCAGAAGACGCCCGCGTATTACTTCCAACCCGGCGAGCGTCCCGAGCGCGGCCGCCGCCATCAGCGACAGCATCGCCAGCGTCTCCAGGCTGTGGCTGGACAGCACGCGGTGGTAGACCTGGAGCATGTATAGCGCCCCGGTCAGCATCAGCACGTTGATGCCGCCGCTGAACCAGATCAGTGGCCGGATGGCGCGCCTGACCTCTTTCATAACCACTTGCAGGGCAGGGGGCTGTTGGGTGATCTTCATCGTTCATATCTCGCGGGATGACATCTCGTGCAACAGATCGCGGGGCAGCCAATGCGGCCGTGATCCTCCATTGTGTCGCGGCCTAAGAGGAGGCGTCCATTCCCGGTTCGATGGTATTGAGGTCAATGTCCGCACCTGATCGAACGATATATATCTTTCGATATATCAGTCCGGCGCAGGCGCTGCGACGGATCTTATTGGCATGCCATCGCGCGGCTTTCCGGCCTTTCCGGCCTCATGTCGATGCCAGCGCGGATGTCGGAGGAAGGCCCGTTCCTGGGGGGCGAGGCCCATGCCATGCGCCACACCCAGACCAATTCCGGCCGACTGCCGAGGTGCAGCTTTTCGTAGAGAAGGTGCAGGTGCAACGTCTTCGGTCTGGTCGACCAGTTCAAGACCGGGGTCGTGCCGGCAAGCAGGGCCGCATCGCCGACTATCTCACCCGCCACGGATTCGTCATCCTCGATTAATTCGGATCGTCTCATCCATCACTATGAGATCGTCGAGACGGGGCAACGAGTTCCGGCGTATCAAGAACAGCGCCTGATCAACCTAACACGGCCAAACTCATCCGCGCTCGGCGGGCTGCAACCCGAAAGCTCCTGCGAGCGCCAAACAACGTGCCCTTACTTAGAGGGAGTCAAAATTGGACGCTGATCGGGGCTCAGTTTTGCAAAGCGGTTGACACGTGTGGCTTGCTCGGATGCGAGCTTTCACTACGGCTCTTCTCGCGGGCTAATGTTTCTAGTTATATTGATGGCAGCGACACTTTCGAAACGATATATATCGTTCGATATAGGTCGTAATACTATCAGACGGAAAGTTGACCAGCCGTCCTTAGGCTGCGCCAAATAGGCCCCTCAGCAGCCAGGGTTTGTTGGCATCTCAAGTGATAGCCGGGGGGGCAATCGTGGTTTTCTACGATCCACCATTTCGCCGCGGCCTGACCTAATCCAACTAACCCTGGAACAGCTCAATCACAATTGGGAGGCAGGTTATGGCTACTATTACCAACACAAATCTCGTTCTCGATGAGCAGATCGGCGTACAGACCGTCACCGATGACAATGATGTCCTCCTCGACCAGGCGCTCATCGACGATCTCGTGGCCCTGGGTGTGGCGGGAATCAGTCTCGGTACCGACGCCACGACAGGTTTTCCGCAGGTGGCCGTCAACACCGCCCTACTTGACACAACCGGAGCGACCGATTTGGCGCTGTCGATCCCCGCTGACGGCACGACGAGCGGCCTCTTTACCGTCGACGGTACGGAAATCTTCCTCTACAACGAGGGCGGCGTCATTTATGGGCGCGAGGCCGTGAATGGTGTCGCTGACCCCACGGGCGATCTGGCGTTCGCGGTTGCGCTTGATAAGACTGACGTGTCGTCAGCGCAGATTTACCTCGTCCAATACGAACCGCTGCATCACAACGATCCCCTCGCCGTTGACGATGCCGACATCCTGTCTTTCGCCGAAGGCAAGATCACACTGGATGTAACGACCACCGAACTCGTAACGACGTTTCAGTCGCTGGACTTCGCGTCGATCCCGTCAGGTAGTCCGCAGGAGACGCTCACGGTTGCGACAGCCGATCTCACTGACAATCACAGCGCCAAGTTTGATGGGCTCATCTTCCCGGCAGGTGCAGTCACTGATCCGACGACCATCAACACGAACCCCGGAACCGATGATGATCTGAACCCCAACGCGATCGGCTTCGGTGTGAAGGGCGGCCAAGCCTCTCAGTTGAATCAAAATGAGGGCTTCTTCGTTCAAGACGCGGCCTGGACTTCTGCTAGTCCGGATGCGAACGAGATCGGCGGTATCAGGTTCGACGTCCAGGGCGTAGGCGGCGTGAAGAGCGTTAACATTGAGTGGTGGACTGTCGATAATGGGATAGTAATTGAGCACGGGACCGACACAGTAGTATTACCTGGGGGCAGCTCCGTCTTTGAGAATTACACCATCGAATCGGCCGATAGCGTCGACCAAATCTACGTTCGATTTTTCTACGACACGAAGCAAAGCACGTCCGGCGTGCGCGTTGAGAACCTCGAAGTCGCGTTCCCCTCATCGAGCGAGGTGACGGTCGTCAACCACGAGGATCTCGGGACGCACCTCGTGTTCGAGGACGCCGGGCCGACGTTCGACGGCATCACTGGTGATGCCACGCCGTTCCAGGTCGGATTGGCCGCCAATCAACAGGACACCGGGACGTTCGACCTTACTCCCGGAGCCGATGGCTCACACGTCACCATCACCGCTTACACCGATCTCGGTGGCACTGCCATCGAGGAGATTCTCAACGCCGACGGAACCACGCTGACGTACCACGACGTGGCCACCGATACGGACCTTTACCAACTGAACGTGACCGACTCGGGATACACCTTCGACGTGCTCTTCACACCCCAGGGTGAGCAGTCCGACCTCAACTTCAATGCGGTCAAGTCGGGCGGTCCCCAGGAGACCTTGATAGTACCCACGGTGGATAACACCGGCAGCATCGTCTTTGACGGTCTGATCTTCAACGCTACGCCCGCAGCGAACGCGACCGAGGCAGCCTTTGCGCCGTTCAACACTGCTCCACTGGGAGGCCCGACTGTAGCGGCTGACGACCTTAACCCCGATGCAGTTGGGTTCGGCGTGAAAGGCGGTCAGGCTTCGCAGATCAACAACAATGAGGGCTTCACCTTCTCCACTGCGGACGGGTCTGACATCAACAATCTGGCCTTCGCGGTCGCAGGAATTGGAAACATCAACGCCATCACGGTAGAATCGTGGCTTTACGACGATGGCGGCAATCTGATCGATCACAATATCGACAACGTTACTGGCTTGCGCTCGGGCAATCAGACCGTGACCATCGACGACGATGGTGGTCAAGCCTTCGACACGGCCTACGTTCAGTTCCACGTCGCCGGTGCCAACTCGGGTGTTCGCATCCTCGACTTCTCGACGAGCATCGAGGGTCCGGTTGACGATCAGCCGTTCGAATTCACGCTGGCAAACACCGACCTCGACGGGGATGCCGCTACTCAAACACTAAGCATCCTCGCAAGCCAGGACTTCATCGTTTGATGACGTTCTCGTAGCCTTCATTAGCTTCAACGCAAGCGATCCGGCCCCCTTCGAGGGGCCGGACGTTCAAGGCTCTGGACTCAACCTAGGCGAGACGCAAAGCGGCAGCTTGCGGTGTATGCTGTGGTAGCCTGTTTGCTAAAGGAACCGGAGGAGGGGAGAGCCAGCAACCGCCAAGTCAATCCCCGGTTATCAGGCGGGTCGGACCGAGAGCAGGCGTCCGCAATCGTCGAGAAACAGACGATGTCACGGCCGATGCTATCGCGCGGCTTTCCTGCCCGTTGCCGGCCTCACTTGGATGCCCGATAAAAGTGCAGCTTTCAGAGGAGGCCCGTTCCTGAGGGGGGGAGGCCCTTGCCATGCGACACCCAGGCCAGTTCCGCCCGGCTGCCGAGGTGCAGCTTCTCATAGACGTGATGCAGGTGCATCTTCACAGTGCCTTCGGATACGTGCAACCGCTGCGCGATGGCCTTGTTGCGCAGCCCGCGCGAGACGAGATCGGCGATCTCGGTCTCCCGCCCGGTCAGCCTGGACATTGGCTGCGGCTGCGATCCGGGCATCAGCAGCTGCTGGACGATCTTGTTGTCGATCCACTTCTTGCCCGCCGCCACCGCATTCACGCATTCGATGAGAAAGCGGTGGCTGATGCCGTCCAGAAACAGGCCGTCGACGTCGAGCGTCTGTATTTCCCTGACATCGAGCCCGCCGGTTGGCTGCACGATGAAGATGATGCCGAGAGCGCTGCTGCAGGCCTTCAGCCGTGAGGAAAGACCTGATGTCTGCTGGTCCGCGAGATCCACGCCAACGATGACCATATCAGGTCGATGGCGCTCCACATGAGCGAGAACGTCCACAGGGCGGCGACACTGGGCGACAACATCGTGTCCAGCCTTCTGCAAAACCCATTCCAGACCAGCGAGATACACCCCCCGCGGGTCCGCGACAACTAACGTTGACATGCGAACACCGTCCGTAAAAAAAACGCAACGAACTTGGTTAAACACCCGTTAAATCAGGAAACCAGAGCCCAGGCAGATTGTCAAGGAATAGCTAATATGCATATTGCTATGATGACAATCCGCCGTCTGCCAGGCGGATCGGCGGATATCTCACATCGTACTTGGGCGGAAAGCTGGCTAGCTGCCCTTCCTGGCCGCTATCACCATGAAATCGCTTCCAAGCGTGACGCTTTGCAGCCGACGATATTGACCTGCAATGCGTACTTCGCGGAGCTGCCAACAGCTGTTTCACTACCCCGGAACTGCGCGGTGAAAGGCGAACCTATGATATGCCTGTCACTTCAAGGTTCTACCGTCCCTTGCCGCGCGGCCCAGTCGTATGGGTACAGGCAGTAAAAATAGCCGGTGCGTTCGGTTGCGATGTATTTCAGATGCGTGCCATTGGGCAGCCAGACGATGTCGCCAGGGCGGCATTCGTGGCGGCCGTCATCCAGTTCGATCGTCAGCGTGCCTTCATGGATGAACAGCACCTCGTCATAGGTCACGGTCCAGTCGATCGAGGCGTTCTCCAGATACTCAATGCCACCGCCCATGGTCCGGCTGATCTCGGCATTGATGACGCGCGCGATCGACGACGTTCCGGTCGGCGTGACTGATGGCTTCAGAGTCAACTCGCTGTGCTTGAAAATCCTGGCCTTGGACATTGTCATCCTTTCTTTGCGCGAAGATTGGCTTTGGAGGGAGTGACGCCGGACGGAGCCAGCCCGGCGAGCCATCTCGTCACCGGATCCAGCTTGCGCCCGGCATGTTCAAGATCGTCGCGCCGACGCACCGCGCCACGGACGAAATGCGCACCGACGAAGCGAAAGGGTTCGGGCGGGAAACCGCGCGCCACCGGACGCACCAGCGCCGAATGCGTCAGTTCCGATTCGCCGTCAGTCAGCAGGCTGGTGAGGATCTCGCCGCCGATATAAGCCATTGTCGTGCCATTGCCGGAAAAGCCGTAGCCGTAGACGACATCGCGGTTGGCGGGCAAAGCGCCGAACAGCGGCACGCCGCTGACCGTCCGGTCGATCGGGCCGTTCCACGATGTTTCGAGCGGGAAATCGGCGAGCGCCGGGTGGCCATCCCGCAGCACGCGACGCATTTCGGCGACCCGTGGCGACAGGCCATGGAAACGCTGGTCGACGATGCCGCCGAAGCCAATGACGCCACCGCTGACGCCGACGGACAGCCGACCATCGCGCGTCGGAGACCAACCGCCAACGAAGACGCGGGAATCGATCATCAGCGGCGCCCGGCGGTAGCCGACCTTGTCGAGAAGGTCTGGAATGGGCTGTGACATGGCGTCGTCGCTGGAGATGTTGAAGATCGCAGGGGCCAGTTCCGGAATCGCCCCGGACCAGGCGTTCATGGCAAGCACGACCTTGCCGCAGGACACAGTTCCTTTCGCCGTTTCCACCGTGAGCTTGCCACGTCGCGAAAACCGCTTCATCGGCGACTTTTCATAGATCCGAACGCCGCGGTTCAGCGCTGCACGACGCAGGCCGCGCACCAGGAACCCTGGATGCACAGTTGCCGACGAAGCGTCGAACGCACCGCCAAGGTGGCTCGTCGTACCGGCCATCGCCGCGATCTCCGGGCGCGAAACTCGCCGCGCCGGGACGTAGCCGTGCGCTGCCAGCTTGTTTAACGCGTCGTCCCAGGCGCCAAGCTGTGCTTCGCACGTAGCGCCCCAGATCCAGCCGATGCGATCGAACCAGGCGTCGATTGCCTCGGCCTTGCAGAAAGCCTCGATGCCGCCGATCGCGGCTTCGGATGCCTTGATGATCGAAAGCGCGTCGTTTCCGTCGCGCAGCGCGGCAAGCGCGCTGTATTTGGTCCACGCCGAAAGCACCATTCCGGAATTGCGGCCGCTCGGGCCACCACCACAAATGTCGCGCTCTACAATGACAATGTCGAAGCCTGGATTGTGCTGCTTGAGGCGAATGGCGGTCCACAGTCCGAGATACCCGCCGCCAACGATGCAGATGTCGGCCTGCGTTGTCTCTTCGAGCGGAGGCGCAAGGTCCGGGTCCTCGGGCAATGCCTGCCGCAGCCAATGGCTCCGCCAGCGGATGTCTTTTTCCGGCAACTGCATCACGATGCGCCTGCGGCGGACAGGCGGCGCTCCACCAGCCTGACCCAAAGACTGGCGCCCATCGGCAGGATAGCGTCGTTGAAATCGTAATTGGTGTCGTGCGCGGCGGCCTGGTGCGCGTCGTCCGCCTGGCCAAGCAAGAAATAGCAGCCCGGCCGCTGTTCCAACATGTAGCAGAAATCTTCAGAACCCATCTCGGGAGGCGGATCGACGACGAGACGTTCCGAGCCCATCACCTCGTTCGCAATCGCGATCATCGCGTCGGCTTGCGCCGGAGTGTTGATCGTCGGCGCGAAGGGCGTTTCGTAGCGAATATCGACGCTGGCGCCAAAAGCTTCGGCCTCGTTTTTCGCGATGCGGCGGATTGCCATCTCCAGCGTCTTTTGAACCTGATGGTCGAAGGTGCGCACGGTGCCGGTCAGAAACGCCGCATCGGGGATGGTGTTGAAGGCTTCGCCGGCGCGCAGGCTGCCAACGGTGACGATTGCCGGAGAGTGCACATCGGTCAGGCGACCGGGCAGGGCTTCGATTGCCAGCAGGATGCGCGCGGCGACGGGGAGTGGATTGATCGCAAGATGCGGCATCGCCGCATGGCCGCCCCTTCCATGCACGACGATCTCGAAGCGATCAGCCGCCGCTGCCACCGTCTCGTGGTGGACGGCGATCTCGCCCAGCGGCCGTTCGCAATTGTGCAGCGCGTAGACTTCATCGCAGGGGAAACGCTCGAAAAGGCCATCATTCAGCATGGCGAGGGCCCCACCTCGGCCCTCCTCGGCCGGCTGGAAAATGAAATGCACGGTGCCGGCGAAGTCGGGCGAGCGGGCAAGCGCCGAGGCTGCGCCGAGCAGCATCGTCGTGTGACCGTCATGGCCGCAGCCATGCATCCTCCCGGGAATGCGGGATGCATGCGGCAGCGGCCGCGCCTCGGTCATCGGCAGGGCGTCCATGTCGGCTCGGATGCCAAGACTGCGACCAGCGCCGAGCCTGCCCCTGAGCGTACCGACGACACCTGTCCGTCCGACGCCTTCGGTCGTCTCGATGCCCCACGAGCGCAGTTTGTCCGCCACGAAACGCGCCGTCTCGAACTCTTCGAAGCCGAGTTCTGGATTGGCATGCAGATGCCGCCGCCAGGTCGTCATCTCGGTCTCCAACTGCTGTACCGATGGAACCAGTCTCATGCCGATGCCCTTGCGCGGAGAGTTTGCGAGCGGCCCTGAAGGATGGCGATGACACCAAGCAGGGTCGCAGAGAATGCGATCAGCAGCACAGCGACGGCCGCGATGGCAGGGCTGATGGATTCGCGAACCCCGGAGAAGATCATGCGAGGCAAGGTTCGCTCCGCGCCTGTCGAGAGGAAACTTGCGACGACGACTTCGTCGAAAGAGATGATGAAGGCGATGATGGCCCCTGTAATGACGCCCGGCGCTATCAGCGGCAGCACTACCTTGAAGAATGTGCGGATGGTGCCGGCGCCGAGCGATGCGGCCGCGCGAACCAATGTCCGGTCGAAGGTCGAAAGGCTGGCGACGGCAGTCGTCAGCATCACAGGCACGGCCATCGCCGTATGCACCAGAATGATGGATAGCTTGTTGCCTACGAGTCCCAGTGTGGCGAAGAATGAAAAAGCCGCGACGCCGACGATGACAACCGGCGTCACTAAGGGCGCGGCGATGATCGCGTAGAGAATCCGTTTGCCGGCAAAATCGCCCCAGGCGAGTCCGATCGCCGCAGGTATGCCGAGCAGCAACGCCAGAACCGTGGTGGACAGCCCGATGACGACCGAGTTCCACAGTGCGTTCGGCCAACGCTGGTCGACCCACAGTTCGGCATACCAGCGCAGCGACCAGCCCGGCGTCGGAAATGCCAGCGAATTGCTCGAGGTCAGCGACATAGGGATCACGATCAGCAGGGGCAGGATGATGAACGCCAGCAACGTCGCCGCATAGGCATACATCAGCCACTTCCGGAAGCGGTCGGCGCTCATGCGACATGCGCCTTGCGGCGGAAGAGGACGGACGCCGTCCAGAACAGCAACGCAAACAACACGAGGATCATCAGCAGTTGCAGCGAAAGCGCTGCACCCATGCCCCAGTTCAGTGTGCTGTTCGTGTAGAAAGCTATGTAGCTGGAGATCATCTGGTCGGTCGGCCCGCCGACAAGCGTCGGGGTGATGTAGTAGCCAAGTGCGAAGACAAAAACGATCGCCCCGCCGGACAGGATCCCTGGCAGGATCAACGGTAACTGCACGCGGCGCCACGCCGTGAGCCACGGCGCACCCAGCGACAGTGCCGCGCGCATGTAGGTGGTCGGAACCCGCCGCATGACAGCGACGACGGAGAGCACCATCATAGGCAGCAGAACCTGAACCATCGCCAAATAGAGCGAAAAGCGGGTGTAGATGAGGTCGAGGGGTTCGCTGACGATACCCAATCCGAGCAGAGTGGAATTCACGGGGCCGTTCTTCTGCAGCACGATGATCCAGATGACGGTGCGCACCAGCAGCGACGTCCAGAGCGGAAACAGGATCAACGCGAACATCAGCTTCGACCACGCCGGGGGCGCGCTGACAATTGCCTGCGCCAGCGGCACGGCGAGCACCGCGCAGATGACGGTCACCACGATGCTGATCCAGATCGTACGCAGCAGCGCGTCGACGAAGATGGCGCGGTCGGCGGAAACGGCTTCGATCGAATTGTCCGCGCCTCGCTTCAGGTCCAGGCTCGCCAACAGATAATAGTCCGTTCGCGCGCTTTGCTGGCGCGCTATGACCTGCCAGAGATCGATGTTTTTCCAGCCGGCCTGTTTGGAGAGCACCTCGTCGCGCACGGGACGCATAGTGAGTTTGCCGTCGGCCGCATCCTTTGCCGTCTTGATGACGAGGAAACGGCTGCCGACGACGCGCTGGTTCACGAGTTGCGCCAGGACGCCTTCCTTCCCGGCGCGCCGCGCGTCGGCCAAATCCTCGACGAGTGCTGCAAAGACGGGTTCGCCAGGCAGGCCGCTATCCGCATTCCAGCCCGCCAGAGCGGCAATTGTGCGCGGCAGGTTGTTCGAGAAATCCGAGTTGTCGACGGCCAGAGCGAGGAAGCGCGCTACCGGCCACAGAAACAGAATGACGACGAACAGAATAAGCGGGGCCGTCAACAGGGCGAGCATGCCGCCCCGTTGGCGCCGCTTCATAGCCGGCTTTGTCCCGACCAACATGCCTGGGTTACTTCGCGAGCCAGGCCTTGAAGCGTTCTTCCAGTGCTTCCTTGTGCTCGGTCCAGAAGTCGTTGTCATAGGAGGCGCCGTACTGAAGGTGCTCCGGCGACGTCGGCAGGTTGGCCTTCCAATCCGCGGGAATGAGGTCGGCGGCTTCCTTGCGGCCGGTGCCATAGGCATAGAGTTTCGAGAAGCCGGCCTGGTTTTCAGGGATGGAGAACCACTTGAGGAGATCCAGCCCGGCCTGCTGGTGCGGCGCGCCCTTCACCACCGCCCAGTAGTCGGTGCCATAGAAGAAGCCAGCGTCCCATGCGATCGCATAGGGCTTCTTCTCGTTGATGGCTTCGTTGGTGATGCGCGCATTGAACCCGTCGCTGAGAGCCACTTCACCACTGTCGAGGTTCTGGATGCCCTGCGTCGTTGTGGACCACCAGACGACGTTCGGCTTGATCTTGTCGAGCATGGCGAAAGCCCGATCGACACCTTCCGGCGTGGCCAGCACCTTGTACATGTCCTCGCGTTTCACGCCGTCGGCCATCAGCGCATTTTCCAGCGTGAACTGTGCCTGCTGGTAAAGCCCGCGCTTTCCCGGAAATTTCTCGACGTTCCAGAAATCCGCCCAGCTCTTCGGCGCGGCGTCACCTTTGTAGACCTTCGTGTTGTAGGCAAGGACCGTAGCCCAGGTGTCGGATGCGACGCCGCATTCGTGCAGGGTGCCTGGAAGATAATTCGCCGCGTCGCCGGTGATCTCGGGCGTCAGCGGGACGAACAGGCCTTCGGCGCAGCCGACTTCCATGGCGGGCGCTTCGACCGAGACGACGTCATAAGTGATGTTGCCTGCCTGCACCTGGGCACGCACCTTGGCGACCTCGCCGCCCCATTCTTCCATGACGATCGGAACGCCCGTCTTTTCGGTGTACTTGTCCCAGACCCCATCCTTGTAGGCCTTGTCCCATGTACCCCCCCAGCCGACCACCGTGACGGGGTCGGCCGCGGACGCGGCCAAAGTCGAGGTCGCGAGGCAGATCGCGGCGGCAGATACGGCTTGCAGATAAGTCCTCATTGCAGTTCCCCTTTCTTATCGTTGTGGATTTGATCAAATTTCAAACGCAAAATGGATTGATTAGCAACAGGAATTTACGATACGGTGCAAAAAAGTGAAAAAGCCAAAGGGATTTGATCGAATGCTGCAAGGCACTAGAGACGTGCGCGCCAATGTCAGTCTCGCTGCTGTTCTGGACGAGGCGCGACAGCGTTTCGCTGACGCCAACCCGAACAGCCTGGCGCGTCAGAACGAGGCCGCGGCATCGTTGCCGGGCGGCAATACGAGGGCTGTTCTATGGTATCGGCCATTCCCCGTATCGTTTGTTTCCGGTGAAGGCTGCAGGGTGACCGATCTGGACGGCCATACCTATGTCGACCTGGTCTCGGAATACAGTGCCGGTTTCTACGGCCACTCCGACAAGGCGATTTCGGCGGCCCTTGTGGACGTCATACAGGGTGGCATCATGCTGGGCGCACCCAACCGCTATGAGGCGCGCCTGGCTGCCGCGGTGGTCGACCGTTTTCCGGCCATCGAGCGCGTGCGCTTCTGCAACTCGGGCACCGAGGCGAACATCATGGCTATTTCGGCGGCTCGCGCCATTACCCAGCGCTCGAAGATACTCGCATTCCGCGAGGGCTACCACGGTGGCGTACTCACCTTTGCGCATGGCGGCTCGCCACTCAATTTGCCTTTCCCCTTTGTCTTCGCCGACTACAACGATAGTGCAGGCGCCGTGGCGGTCATCAAGGAACAGGGCGACGAGCTTGCCGCGGTGATCGTCGAGCCGATGATGGGCGGCGGCGGCTGCATCCCGGCGACGCGTGAGTTCCTGGAAGCGCTGCGCGCGGTGACGAAGGATACCGGGGCGCTGCTGATTTTCGACGAGGTCATGACTTCGCGCCTCGACTACCGCGCGCTCCACGGGGCGCATGGGATTTTTCCCGATTTCGTGACGCTCGGCAAGTATATCGGCGGCGGCGCCAGTTTTGGCGCATTCGGTGGACGCGCCGACCTCGTCGATCGCTTCGATCCGGCTTTGCCCGGTGCGTTCTCGCATGGCGGGACGTTCAACAACAATATTCTCAGCATGGCTGCTGGCTTCACCGGTCTGACCCAGGTGCTGACGCAAGAGGCGAGCCGCGCGATCAATGCGCGCGGCGATCGCCTGCGCGAAGCGATGAACGTCTCCCTTGAAAGGCATGGCGTCGAGGGCATCGTCATAGGGCGTGGGTCGTTGATGAACCTGCATTTCGTCAGGGGGCCGGTGGACACTCCGGCGCGGCTCGACGATGCCGATCCTTCGGTGATTGCGCTTTGCCATATCGAAATGCTGTTGCGAGGGTACTACGTGACGCCGCGCGGCATGCTGGCGTTGTCACTGCCATTTGGCGACGCCGAACTCGACGGCTTCGCCGGCGCATTCGACGATTTCCTGTCGAGCAACCTCAAAATACTGCCGCGCCGGACAAACTGATGCTTGATCGCAAGGATGCCAGTGCCGGCTCGGCCGCGCAAAAGACAGCTCATGTTCGTGTCCATACGGGCTTGAAGGAAGCACTGATGAACGGTGACTTCCTGCCCGGCCAAAGACTGGTCGTGCGACAGCTTGCCGAACAGTACCGGACCAGCGCCATGCCGGTGCGCGAGGCCTTGCGGCAACTCGTCAGCGACGAGGCAATGTTCGACCACCCAAATCGGGGCGTCATCGTCCCCGAGGCCACGGTGGCGCGTATTTCGGATCTGGTGCGTGTGCGCTGCAGCGTCGAAGGAACGGCGGCCGAGTGGGCCGCGACGACCATCACGCCCGAAGAACTCGATGAATTGGCGAAGCTGAACGGGCTGATGCGCGAATGCGTCGAGAGCAATGTCATGGCTAATTATCTCGGCCTGAACAGGCGCTTCCATTTCACGATGTACCATGCCGCGCGGTCACCTCTCATCCAGCAGATCATTGAGAAATTGTGGCTGCAGGCAGGACCGTTTCTGAACATCGTCCGCTCGGACGTGACCTACGGCCTGGGCCTGGACCATCACGACGAAATGCTCGCGGCGCTGCGTCGCGCCGATGGCGCGGCTGCGCGCAAGGCGCTGGTTGCCGATCTGCGTGAGGCCGCCGACATCATTCTTCGCGCCGCGGCGGCGGCTGAGGCTCAGCCTGCGCGCAAACGCCCGGCTTCGGCACGCCGTGATCCCAAGGCGCAGGCGCGGTGATGGGCGGATCCCCGCGTGGCCCGGTTCATGTCGAGTTTCGTGGCGTCAGCAAGCGCTACGGGCAGACGGTCCAGGCGGTGCGTCAGCTCGACCTGGAAATCATGCGCGGCGAATTCCTGACGCTGCTGGGGCCTTCCGGGTCTGGCAAGACGACGGCGTTGATGATGCTTGCGGGGTTCGAAGATACGACCGAGGGCGAAATCCTCATTGACGGTCAGCGCATCGACAACGTTCCCGCCAATCGTCGCGGCATCGGCATGGTGTTCCAGAACTACGCGCTTTTCCCGCACATGACGGTCGCCGAAAACCTGGCTTTCCCGCTCGAGGTCCGCAAACTTGGCCGCGACGAGGTGACGCGACGTGTCAGGAACGTTCTCGATATGGTCCAGTTGCCCGAATTCGGCAACCGGCGTCCGGCGCAGCTTTCGGGTGGGCAGCAACAACGCGTCGCGGTTGCCCGCGCCCTGATCTTCGAACCAAATCTTGTCCTGATGGACGAACCGCTCGGCGCCCTCGACAAGCAATTGCGCGAGCAGATGCAGTTCGAAATCAAGGATATCCATGCCCGGCTCGGCGTCACGTTCGTTTATGTGACACACGACCAGACCGAGGCGCTGACCATGTCGGACCGGATCGCGGTGTTCAGTGCCGGCCGCATCGAGCAGCTTTCGACACCACGCGAACTGTATGAGCGTCCGACGGGCAGCTTTGTGGCGAGCTTCATCGGCGAGAACAACCGCATGTCCGGCACCGTGCTTGCCGGCGGTGAAAACGGTGGCGTGGCCGTCCATCTCGACGATGGCGATCTGGTGTTGAACGCCATTTCCCCTGGCGCGACGCCCCCTGCGGGCGCCAGGGTGACGCTGTCGATCAGGCCCGAGCGCATGTCCTTATTGCACGATGGCTCCACCGCCCTCAACGTGATTGCGGCAACCGTCGTTCAGTCCGTCTATGTCGGGGATCACATCCGGCTCGTCGCTGTGACGGCGGGCGGCCTGAAATTCATTGTCAAGCTTGCCGCATCGTCGTCTCGGTCCGAACTCAATGCGGGCGAGGCGGTTCGATTGGGCTGTGGTCGTGAGGATTGCCTCGCGCTCGAGAGATAACAACAAAAGGCAGACAAGAGAGAGTTCAACAATGAAGAAATCGCCGAAAGTCGTCATCACCTGTGCGGTCACCGGCTCGATCCACACGCCGACGATGAGCCCGTATCTGCCGATAACGCCGTCCGAGATCGTCGACGCCGCCGTCGGAGCAGCCGAAGCCGGAGCGTCGGTGATCCATCTGCATGCCCGCGATCCGGAGACCGGCAAGCCTACCCCTGATCCAAAGCTGTTTATGGATTTCCTGCCGCGCATCAAGCAGCAGACCGACGCCGTGATGAACATTTCCACCGGCGGCGGGCTGAAGATGACCCTCGAAGAGCGCCTTGAAGCCGCGCACGCTTCGAAGCCGGAACTCTGCTCGCTCAATATGGGATCTATGAATTTCGCCCTGCACCACATCGCGCCGAAATACACCGACTGGAAATACGACTGGGAGAAGGGCTACCTGGAAGACACAAAGAAGGGCATCGTCTCCAACACGTTCGAGCAGATCGAGCGTATCATCGTCGAAGTCGGCCAGGCTTACGGCACGAAATTCGAGTTCGAGTGCTACGATGTCAGTCACCTCTATACGCTTGCGCACTTTCTAGACCGCAAGCTGCTGAAGCCGCCGCTTTTCGTCCAGACGATCTTCGGGCTGCTGGGCGGAATCGGCGCCGACCCAGAAGACATGATGCACATGCGCAGGACGGCTGATCGGCTGTTCGGAGACGATTATCTCTGGTCGATCCTTGCCGCGGGCAAGCACCAGATAAATCTCTGCACGATGGGCGCGATCATGGGCGGCAATGTACGGGTCGGTTTGGAAGACAGCCTCTATGTCGGCAAGGGCACGCTCGCTAAGAGCAATGCCGAACAGGTTGCCAAGATAAAGCGCATTCTCAACGAGTTGTCGCTCGAAATCGCGACGCCCGACGAAGCCCGTCAACTGCTGGATCTCAAGGGCGCAAACGAGGTCGGGTTTTGACGCCCGGCATCGAAACCTATGTCGGCGTCGTGCATCCTTGGATGTGCGACGCGATGGGCCATCTCAACGTTCGTCATTATGTGGCGATGTTTGATGACGCCAGTTTCCAGTTGCTGGGCAGGATTGCCGATCCTCGTTTGACGCCGACCCTCGGCTGGGCGGATGTGAGGATGGAGATCGACTACGTGCATGAAACCGCGGCGGGAACTCTGGTCACCGTTCGCAGCGTTATAGAAAAGCTTGGGAAATCGTCGCTGACTTATCTGCATGAAATGCGCGGTACGCTGGACGGAGTCCTGCATGCGCGCATGCGCACCGTAACGGTGCGCTTCGATCTTCAAGCGCGGAGCAAGATCGAGATCGAAGGCGAAGCCCGGCAGGCGAGCGCGAAACTTCCGATGGGTGAAGCCGATACGCGTGGGTGACGGCGAGAATATCTGGTGACGGCATCGTTAGCCGCATTGGCGTCACTGAGCGAGATGCTGTAGGTCGCTGAAGGCTTCTACTCGCCCTAGGAAGGTCAGATATAGCCGCTATCGCACAGGACACCGCATGGGCAGCCCGCCACAATCGGCCATTGCGTACGATAGTGGCGTTTGAAGTGGTAGCGGGAGAGGGACTTTAATCGGCATAAAGTCAATGCGTTATATCGTCTTAGTCAAAATTTTGAAAAAAATGAATCCACAAACGGAATGGAAAACTTTCAATCTTCATTTGCTGGAAGCGGATACTTGAGGCGGAGAATCCGATCCAAGGTAACTGCCGCCTGACAGGATGAGTGGCGGGCTTAGCGTGTTAGGCGACGCGGCGACTTATGCGCCGGAGGCGAATGACAGCAATGCGCCCAAAGTCGGTCATTGAAGTTTACAGCTGGGTAGCTCTGATTGGAGCCACATCCCTTGGATGGGACGGCATCTATATGGCCGAGCTGGCGCGCTGCGAAGTATCGGCGGATATCTTTAGCAGCCGTTTACCGGAGCGCGATAGGTCATTGTGTATGCAATACCGTCGGATGACGTAAGGAACCGCCGTGCCGCACAGAGCAGCAGCCCTAGCCGGTCGTTCTACGCCCCGCCTGCATCGTTTCATGAGCGTGATGCTCGAACTGGCTCCGGGCGTTCTCGTGCCGCGTAAGGAAACAGAGTTGCTCGGACAGAGCGCGCTCGCGATTCTTCGCGATCGCGCGCCCGGCCCGATGGTGATCGACATGTGCTGCGGCTCCGGCAACCTTGCTCTGGCGATCGCGGCGGAAGTTCCGTCGGCCTGCGTCTGGGGGGTGGACGTGACTGACAGCACGGTCGCGCTCGCCCGTAGCAATGCCGAACGCTTGGCCCTTCAGGACCGGGTCGCCATCCGGAAAGGGGATCTGTTCGGTGCGCTGGAGGGCGATGGGCTTATCGGCGCGGCGGACATGATTGTCTGCAATCCGCCCTATATCTCGACCGCGCGCCTCGAAGGCGAGAGCGCGCATCTGCTTGAGGGCGAGCCGCGCGAGGCCTTCGACGGGGGGCCTTACGGCATCTCGATCCACCAGCGGCTGATCCGGGACGCAATCGATTTCCTCAAGCCTGGTGGCTGGCTGCTGTTCGAGTTCGGGCAGGGGCAGGACCGCCAGGTGGCTGCCCTGATAGCCAGAGCCAAGGCCTATGAACCCGTGACATTCGCCAAGGATGAGGTCGGAATGCCGCGTGTCGCACTCCTCCGCAAGCTGGAGAACGGTGCGCCCGCGATCTCATCCTCCGCAAGTTTGGCATGAGCCAGATTCGTCCCCTGCAGGCTGCGGATATTCCGGCCGTCGTCGGGCTCTTTCAAAGAACCTTCCGGGACGGTGGAAAGCCGCCGCCTCCGGCGCTTGAGACTTATCTGCGCTGGCACTATCTTGAAGGCCCGGTCTGCGATCCGGAGATCGCGTCTCTCGTCCATATTGCGAGCGAAGGCGACATTTCAGGCTTTGTCGGCGTGAATGTACTGCCGATGAGGCATGGCCAGCGCAAGCTGCGCGCCGCCATCTGTGGTTCGCTCATGGTCGAAACGCGGGCGAACGACCCGATGGCCGGCGCAAGGCTGCTCAGGACATTCCTGGCCGGGCCGCAGGACATCTCCTTCAGCGAAACCGCAAATGCCCTCTCGACGCAGATGTGGACGAAACTGCGCGGGGTCGCCCTGCCGCAATACAGCCTGGACTGGATCCGGGTAATCCGGCCTTCGGCCTTCCTGCTCGATCTAGCCTCGCGGCGAGCCGGCGCCGTGCGCTTGCTTGACCCGCTCGCGCGCGGACTCGATCGCTATCTTCGCGGACGGATGCAGGAGAACGAGATGCGCTGGTCCGGGGTCCCGGAACTCTGGAATCGCAAGGGCGGCCTCAAGGTTGCCGAAATCGATCATGCCGGTTTTGCGGCTCTTTTGGACCCGTTGATGCGCCAGTTCCCGCTCCGACCCGACTGGAGCGCGGAGCAGCTTGCGCATATCCTCGGGGAGGCTTCCCAGAAGCCGGACTATGGCGAGGCCGTGTTCGCGTCCGTCTCCTCCCCCAGCGGGGCGCTGGTCGGCGCCTTCCTCTATCACACCCGCCCGGGCAGGATGGCGCGCGTGCTGCAGGTTCTGGCCCTGCCGGGGCAAGCTGGTTCCGTCATCGACTGCTTGATTGGCGATGCAGCGCGGCGCGGCGCCGCCGGCCTGCGCGGCCGGACGCAACCCGCCCTGCTGGCAGCGATGCTGGGTCGACGGGTCGCCTTCACTCAACCGGCCTCGACCGTGGTGCATTCGCGCGACGAGGAACTGGTGAACGCGTTCCTGAGCTCGCAAGGCTTCTTCAACGGGCTGGCCGGCGAGCACTGGAATCGCCTGGCCGGGGAGCGGTTCGAATAGGCCATCATTGTGCGCGCGCGGCAACATAATCCCGATTGTCGCGCCGATCTCAGCAGGCGATTTCCTCGACGGGGCGGACGAGCTGCGGGCCAAGGTGCAGATAGCGCGTCGCCCGGCGCTTGGCGGCGATATCGGCCCAGACGCGTTCGACCTCGACCGTAGTCAGCTTCGCGGCGGTGCCGACCTCCACGGCTGAAAGGCCGTTATTCAGGCCGAAGAGGCAAATATCCATGCGGTCATAGGGCAGGGAGAAATAGAACTCTTCCTGCGTCTGCTCGAGGGAATAGGTGTCGGTCGTCGGCGCCCTGCGGCAGATTTCCTCGGGAATGCCGAGATGGGCGGCAAGCGCATAGACCTGGCTCTTGTAGAGATGGGCGATCGGTTTGACGTCAGCTGCGCCGTCGCCATTCTTCACGAAGAAGCCTTGGTCGTATTCGAGCCGGTTCGGCGTGCCGAGCACGGCGAAATTCAGCCGGTCGGCGTGATAGTACTCGATCTGTTTGCGCGTGCGCTGCTTCATGTTGGTGGCGGCGACGATGCCGAGATAGACCGCCGGCGACATGCGCAGCTTCGTCTGCCGGCCTTCGGGGCCCTGCACCACCAGCGAGGAGATGTTGTAGCCCTCGCCGGCGAGCGAATTGGCGATGACGATCTTTGAGGCCCAGCCCGGCCCGTATTCCGGCACCAGCTCGCGGATGAAGGCATCCCGCCGCTCATAACAACCCATCGCGTGCAGCGTCGGGCCGATATCCTCCACGATCGCTTCGACGCCGAAGGTTTCGGCGGCCAGCCGGCCGAGGCGGAGGCTGTCGGGATCGGAGTCGTTTTCCGGCATGAACAGGCAGAAGACGTTCTTCGCGCCGACGGCGCGGGCGGCGAGCGCGACCGAGACGCTGGAATCGATGCCGCCAGAGAGGCCGAGCACGAGCCCGCGCTTGCGCATGCCGCGTAGCTGCTCGCGCAACCCGGCGACGATGCGATCGGTTTCCGCAGCGTTGTCGAGCGTCAGCGCGTCGGCCGAGAAGGCGGGACGGCTCGGGGCGAGGGAGTGGTTCATTCTGCAGTCCCCAACGTTTCGGCCGCCAGTCTTCGGCTGACCTTTCCGGTATCGGTCTTCGGCAACTCGCGGCGGAACTCGATGAGCTTCGGCACCATGAAATCCTCGAGATGAACGGAGCAGTAGCGAATGATGTCCCGTTCGCTCAGGGTCTCGTCCGAGAGAACGACGAGGGCGGCAATGGCGTGGCCGAGCACCGGATCCGGCACGCCGGTCACCACGGCTTCCACGATGCCGGGATGGGCGTGCAGCACAGCTTCGACTTCCTTCGGGGCAACCTTTTCGCCGCGCGTCTTGATGATGTCGTCCTTACGGCCAACGAAATAGAGGAAGCCGTCCTCGTCCGTCCGAAACAGGTCGCCGGTGTGGAGCCGCTTTTCCCAGGGATGCGGCCCGGGACGCAGCATCTGCTCCGTGGCCACGTCGTTGCGCCAATAGCCCTGCATGACATGCGGGCCGCGGATGACCAACTCGCCCGCCACGCCCGGTGGCACGCGGTTGCCCTCATCGTCGACGACGATCGCTTCCGTGTTGGGAATAGCGATGCCGACGGAACCCGGCCGGCGGTCCAGCTCCTCCGGGGGCAGGTAGGTGCAGCGCTTGCACTCCGTTAGACCGTACATGGAATAGAGCTGCACGCCGGGGAACAGCTCGCGCAGCCGGGCGATATGCACCGGCGGCAGGGCGGCGGCGGTGTTCGAGATATAGCGCAGGCTCGGCAGGAAACCCGGCGCCAAATCGCGCATCTGCAGGATCAGCGCCGCCATCGTCGGCACCAGCGGGAAACCGGTGACCTTCTCGGCGCGGATGCGCTCGAAAATGGCCTGCGGAAAGGCGAAGGATTTTTCGAGGACGAGGGTCGCGCCGAGCTTCATCGCCATCAGCAGCTGATAGAGGCCGTAGTCGAAAGCCAGGGGCAGGACATTGAGGATGATGTCGTCAGGGGTGTTGCGCAGATAGGTCGTGATGGATTCGGCCGCGGCATCGATATTGCGATGCGTCATCATCACGCCCTTGGGGCGGCCGGTGGAGCCCGAGGTGTAGATCAGCATGGCGAGGTCGATGTCGATCCCGCCATGGCGAACGGGCACGGGCGCGACCTTGAGACAATCCTCGAAGGAGGCAGCGCCATCCGGTGTATGGCTGGATGGCGCTTGCGTCGACGCGACGAAGAGCGGTTGGTCCGACAGCGCACGCGCCTGGATCACGACAGGCATCAGCTTGGCCTGGGTCAGGATCGCCGCAGCCTCGCAATCGTCGATGACATAAGCGAGCTTGTCGGCCTTGGTGGAGGCGTTGATCGGGCTGAAGGTCGCGCCCGCCTTGAGAACCGCGAAGATCGAGACGGCGGCTTCCCAGCAATTGTCCATGAAGACGAGAACGCGGTCGCCGCGCTGCACGCCGTTCGCGGCGAGGGCGGTCGCGAGCCGGTTCGACAGATCGTCGAGCTCGTCATAGCGCAACCGCTTCCGGTCGGTGACAAGCGCCGTCTTCGCGCCATGCGCGGCCGCGTTCGTGATGAGGAATTGCTCGACCCGCATGAGCTCGGGCCTTCCGCTGCCAGCCGTCACGCCGCGACGAGCGATGCGGCCTTCGCTGTGATGAAGGCCGTGATGCGCGCCAGTGAATCGAGGTTGGCCGGCACGATATCGGCGTCCGCAACTGTGATTCCGCAATGGTCCTCTATAAAGGCCACCAGTTCCAGAACGCCGGTCGAATCGATGATGCCGTTCTCGATCAGCGAGTCCGTATCGGCGAGGGCGTGGGTGGTGTCGCCGAACAGGAAGTTCTCGATGACAAAGGCCTTCACTGCGTCTCGGATCGTATCGGTCATGTCGTTCGCTTTCCTTGGTGGTGTCAGGCGGCCTTTGCGTTGCAAATGCCTGTGCCGGTGAAAGTCGTCAGCCACAGCTGCGTCGACAGGATGCCGACAAAGGCCGCGTTGTCGCGAAAGCCGGAGGCCGGCTGGCGGCTGCATTTCTCATGTAGTTTTGCCACTGCCTTCGGATTGAAGAGCCCGCCGGCGCTGACTGCGGCGTCGCCCAGGGCCGACTGGACATAGTCCCTCGTGCCCGGCCCAACGAAGGACTGGCTGTCCGGTGCGCGATAGGGCTGCTTGGTCCGCCGGCCGATGGCGGCCGGCAGCAGGTCTTTGGTCGCCTCCCGGAGAATATGCTTCTCCACGAGCCCCTTCAGCTTCATCTCGGGAGGAAGGCCGGCGGCAAACTCGACCAGATGATGGTCGAGGAAGGGAAAGCGGCCCTCGATGCCGTGGGCCATCGCCATGCGGTCGCCCTGGCTGGACAGGATATAGCCGGGGAGAAGGAAGCGGGCTTCCAGATATTGCGCCTGATGCAAGGGATGCCAGCGGGCGAACGCCTCGGGCAGCCGCGCGGCGAGCTCCTCGGCGGCGTCATATCCGGACAATGTGGCACGCAGATCGCCCGAGTAGAACAGCTTCGTCGCCGCCGTGCCGTCGAACCTCGGCCGATGGGAGAACAGCGGATCGTCGAGCGCCGCGCCGCTAGCCCCGAAGAAGGAGAACAGGTACTCGGCCGATTGCTGCCTCAGGCCCGGAAGATAGGGGTAGAGCTTGCGGAACAGATGCGGCCGGATGCGGGAGCTGGGCTGTCTCCCGCAAAAGCGCCGAACCCTGGCCTCCTTGAAAATATCGTAGCCGGCAAAGACTTCGTCGGCGCCTTCGCCCGTCAGCACCACTTTCAAGCCGGCCTCGCGCACGAGGCTCGAGAGCTTGTAGAGCGGGGCAGGGGCAGTGCGCAGGATCGGCCGCTCCGTGAAGCGGATAACGTCAGGGAAGACGGCGGCGATATCGCCTTCCCCGCAGGCGACGGCGCTGTGATGCGTGCCGAGCGCACGGGCCATCTCGAGCTGGAAGGGGCTCTCGTCATGTTCGGCGCTATCGAAGGTGACCGAGAAGGTCCTGAGGCCACCCGGCGCCATGCCCGCCGCCAGCGCCGATGTGATGGAGGAATCGAGGCCGCCAGAGAGATAGGCGCCGACTGGCACATCGGCGCGCATGCGGATCCGGGTCGCCTCCGTCAGGAGGGCGCGCAGTTCCTCGGCCGCGGCACGCTCGTCCCGGTGCCGGGGCGGCGCGTCCCGGTCGGGATACTCCAGACTCCAGTAGGGCCGCGTCGAGACGCTGCCTTCTTGCACGATCATCAGGCTTGCGGGTTCGAGTTCGTAGATATTGCGGAAGGCCGTGCGCGGCGCGATCGGGGCCCAGAGCGTGAAGATCTGGTCGAGTGCGACCGGATCAATCTCGGCCGCGACGTCCGGGGCCTGGAGGAGCGCCTTGATCTCCGAGGCGAAGTAAAGCCGTTCGCCCTGCCTTGTATAGAAGAGCGGCCGGACCCCCATGCGGTCGCGCGCCAGAACCATGCGGCGGCGGCGGCCGTCCCAGAGCGCAAAGGCGAAATCGCCATTGAGCGCGGAGACGCAATCCTCCCCCATCTCGTCATAGAGATGCAGGATCACTTCGGTGTCGCTGGCTGTCCGGAAATGGCGGCCTTTCGCGCGAAGCTGCTCGCGCAGTTCCACATAGTTGAAGATCTCGCCGTTGAAGGCGATCGTCAGATCGCCCGTCGCATCGGACATGGGCTGCTGGCCGTCCCCCAGGCCGACGATGGACAGCCGCGCATGGCCGAGGCCGGCCGCCTTTGTGGTGAAGAATCCCTGCTCATCGGGGCCGCGATGCGCAATGGCAGCCGTCATCCTTCCAAGGAGCGCCCTCCCATCCCGGACAGTGCCGAAATAACCGCTAAAACCGCACATGCCGAGATATTTCCAAGTCCACCAGCGCGGCTCGGACTATAGCCGCCAAAATACCGGTAGGTGTTAAACATCTGGGACTATTCATGAGAATGGTAAATTTTGAGCGGCCGTCGACGGCTGATTTCTTGCGTGAGCATTGGATCTGCCGCGAGATGAGGGCAATGACGCCCTTCGGCGACATAGTCGCCACTGACGGTCAGCTTGCTTCCGAGGCTGCCGGCGATGCCCACAGTCCCGGCATTGGTCAGCCCGACAATGGCTTGGGAAGTGCCGGCGAGATCGAGCGTCGCGCCCGCCGCGACCGAGAATTGCGAGGCGGAACTGAACGTGTTGGCCGCGCCTGCGGCGAGCGTGCCGCCATTGACCGAAGTGGCGCTGGCGAAAGCCGAGTTGTCCGAAGTCAGAACCACTGTCCCCAAGCCGTCCTTGACGAAATCGCCGGTACCCGAGAGCGCGCCGGCATAGCTCACATTAGCTGTCAGGTCGAAGGTGAACGAGGCGCCCGCACCGATCGAGACATCGCCGCCTAGCGCTCGGCCGCCGAGATGACGCCGCCTTGGTCGACGGTCCAGTCCAGCAGCGACGTGCCTGAAAGGGTCAGCGTGCCGGCGCCATCCTTCACCATCGCAAATGACTCCACATCAAGGGATGCATTGGGACGCACCGGCATAGGCCCCATCGATTTTATTGATCTTTTTGCCGTCTTTAAGAGGGCTGGTAGCGGGAGAGGGACTTGAACCCCCGACCCCAGGATTATGATTCCCGTGCTCTAACCAACTGAGCTACCCCGCCAGGGCGGCGAAAGGCCCGAAATCCGCCTCAAATCGAAAGGCATGTCGGGGGCGTTCGCCAAGGTCGCGCGGATATAAGGTTGGGAGGGTGAGCCTGTCAAGCTTCGAAGCAACCGGCTTGCCGGCTTATCGTCATTATCGAAAAGCTTTGCCACGCGGAAATTTGGTTGCCGCCGCCGGGGTTGAGTTCGAAGGGGCACGTCGCTATGTCTCGGCCACGAGTTTTTAGAGTTTGAAACAGATGAAGCCGCGCATAGCAGTCCTCGGTTGCGGATACTGGGGCAGCAACCACATCCGCACTCTCAAGGCGCTCGGCGCGCTGTACGCGGTCTCCGACACCAACCGGGCCCGCGCAGAAGGCTTCGCCAGCGAGCAGGACTGCCTGGCGATCGAGCCGGACCAGTTGTTCGTGCGTGACGATATCGACGCCATCGTCATGGCGCTGCCGCCGCAATTCCATGCCGACCTTGCCGTGCGTGCCGTCGCGGCCGGCAAGGACGTGCTGGTGGAAAAGCCGATCGCTCTGACTGTGGCGGATGCCGAGCGTGCGGTGCAGGCGGCCAAGGACAATGGCCGCGTCTTCATGGTCGGCCATGTCCTGCGGTTCCACCCTGCCTTCGAGACGCTGAAAGGGCTGATCGACAAGGGCGAACTCGGCGAAGTCCGCTACATCCACTCGCACCGGCTCGGCCTCGGCAAGTTCCACACAGAGAACGACGCGCTGTGGGACCTGGCGCCGCACGATCTGTCGATGATCCTGGCGATCACCGGCACAGAGCCGATCGAGGTGCGCGGCGAGGGGGCCGCCCTGCTCGACAATCT
This sequence comes from Mesorhizobium sp. WSM4809, assembly GCF_055811655.1. Lineage (NCBI taxonomy): Bacteria > Pseudomonadati > Pseudomonadota > Alphaproteobacteria > Hyphomicrobiales > Phyllobacteriaceae > Mesorhizobium > Mesorhizobium sp. WSM4809. The sequence goes on along the minus strand of NZ_JBVVQW010000002.1, from coordinate 216,155 downwards.
CAGCGACTTCGCGCATCTGCACATGCGCTTCCCCAACGGCCTGCGCAGCCATCTCTTCACCTCGCGTCTCAATCCCTATCGCGAGCGGCGGCTGACCGTGGTCGGCACCAAGGCGATGGCGGTGTTCGACGATGTCGAGCCATGGGAACGCAAGCTTGCCGTCTACCGCCATGCAGTGTGGCAGGACAGCGGCCAATGGGCCTTCACCACCAATGAGCCATCCTATGTCGCGGTTGCCCAGGGCATGCCGCTGACACGCGAGCTGGAGCATTTCATCCAGTGCATCGAGACGCGTGCCGAACCGCGTACCAGCGGCGAGGAAGCGATCAGGGTGCTGCGCATCCTGACCGCCGGCACGGTCACCCACACCAAGTCGAATTCCTGAAGCGCGGATTATTTATTCGGCAGGTATCTTATTCGGCAGGTATCTGGGCCGGCCTGGCGGCAAGCCGGGTCAGCATCGCCTCGGCCTCGGCGCCACGCTCCGAACGCTCGATGAAGCCGCCGCCGAACACGCGAGCTTCGTTGCCGTCATCGGAGTAGAGCACGCAGGCCTGGCCCGGCGCGATGCCGGATTCGCCGTCGACCAGTTCCACCCATGTGGCGCCGGCACGATGATGCAGCACGGCCGGGCGCGGCGGCCGCGTCGAGCGGACCTTGGCGAACAGCTCCAGGCCGCCTGCAGGGACGTCTGTGAGCGGTCCGTCGCCCAGCCAGTTCATATTGCGCAGATAGATCTTGTGCGTCTCCAGCGCCTCGCGCGGGCCAACCACGACGCGAGCGCGGTCGGCATCGAGGTGGACGACGTAAAGCGGCTCGCCGGAAGCGATGCCGATGCCGCGGCGCTGGCCGATCGTGTAGCGCAGGATGCCCTCATGGCGGCCGAGCACGCGGCCGTCGATGTGGACGATGTCGCCCGGATTGGCCGCGGTTGGCTTCAGCTTGGCGATGATGTCGGAATACTTGCCCTGCGGCACGAAGCAGATGTCCTGGCTATCCTGCTTGGCGGCAACCGCCAGCCCCATCTCCTCGGCGATGGCGCGAACCTGCGGCTTCGACAGGCCGCCAAGGGGAAAGCGCAGATAATCGATCTGTGCCTGCGTGGTGGCGAACAGGAAATAACTCTGGTCACGGTCGGCGTCGACCGGCCTGTAGAGTGCGCGGTGGGCGCCGTTGGCGCCGGAACGGATGTAGTGGCCGGTGGCCAGCGCGTCGGCGCCGAGCTCCTTGGCGGTGGCTAGCAGGTCGGCGAATTTCACCGTCTGGTTGCAGGAAACGCACGGGATCGGCGTCTCGCCGGCGACATAGCTCTCGGCGAAGGGATCGATGACTGCCTTGCGGAAGCGTTCCTCGTAGTCGAGCACATAATGGGGGATGCCGAGCGTCTCGGAGACACGGCGGGCATCGTCGATGTCCTGCCCGGCGCAGCATGAGCCGGCCCGGTGCGTCGCCGCGCCGTGGTCGTAGAGCTGCAAGGTGACGCCGACGACGTCGTAGCCCTCGCGTTTCAGCAGGCCTGCGACGACAGAGGAATCGACGCCGCCCGACATGGCGACGACGATGCGGGTGTTTTCGGGACGTCCGGGAAGATCGAGACTGTTCATGATGCTTTCGTTCTGCGCGGCGCCTCAATGCCAATGTCGAGAATATAGGTCAAGCTTTACGGCCGCGCCAGCGCACAGGGCGATTCATCGGTTGCGGCCGAGCCCGCAAAGAGATGCAATTTTCTCCGCAAAATCAGGGTTGCCGGGCCGATGTTTCAAATGCCGGTGAAAAGACTAACGCGGCGTTCATGATCCTTACCTAGTCATTAGGGTCTGCTTAGGCAATTTTTAAAGCTGTGGCGGTAACGTGGCGGGGATTGGGTCTTTGAGTTTTTTGTAGAGAGTACGATGACCGATCTGGTTAGACCGAGAGTCAAATATGTTATCGGGCCTGACGGCAGCCCTCTTACGATTGCCGATCTGCCGCCGACCAATACACGTCGCTGGGTTATCCGGCGTAAGGCGGAAGTGGTTGCGGCCGTGCGCGGCGGGCTTTTGAGCCTGGACGAGGCATGCCAACGCTACAAGCTCACCACCGAGGAATTCCTGTCCTGGCAGGCGTCGATCGACGAATATGGCCTTGCCGGGCTGCGCACGACACGCATCCAGCAATACCGGCACTGACCATTGCGAATTTAGACGAAGGGCGCGGCTAACCTCGCGCCCTTCTGTTTTCACCGTTCCCGCTCAGAGCGATAGCACAACCTTGCCGATCGGCTTGGTGGCGAGGAAGGCGTGAGCGGCCCCCGCCTGGTCCAGCGGGAAGCTCTTCGCCACATGGACGGCGAGCTTGTTGGCATCGATCAACCTAGCCAGTTCCACCAGGCCCTCCCTGTCGGGAACGACGGACATACGCTCGACCCGAATGTCTCGCGCGCCGGCCTGGGTCCTGGTGTTGTCGCCGACATCGAGCAATGACACCAAAACGCCGCCACGCCTGAGCACCTTCAGCGAGCGTTGGGCGTGGTCGCCGCCCATTGGATCCAGCACCAGATCGATGTCGCGAACCTGATCGGTGAAATCGCCCTTGGTGTAGTCGATGACCTCGTCGGCGCCGAGTTCGCGGACGAAATCGAGCTTGCCCGGGCTGACCGTGGCGACAACGTAGGCGCCGCGCGCCTTGGCGATCTGCACCGCCAGATGACCGACGCCGCCGGCTCCTGCATGGACCAATATGCGCTGCCCCGATTTCAGCCCGCCGTGGCGAACAAGCCCTTGCCAGGCGGTGAGGCCGGCCAGCGGCAAGGCGCCTGCCTTAAGGTGGTCCGCGCTCTTCGGCTTCAGTGCGATTTGATCGGCAGGCACGGCAGCCAGCTCGGCATAGGCCGCCGCCTGCTTGGGGAAGCGCGGCATGCCGAACACCTCGTCGCCGATCTTGAAGCCGGTGACGCCGGCGCCGAGTGCTTCGACAGTTCCCGAGATATCCCAACCCAGGATGTAAGGCGGCTCGCCGAGCAAGGGGTAGTAGCCGGCACGGACGGCGCCGTCGACCGGATTGATGCCTGCTGCCTTGACGCGGACCAGCACTTCGCCGGCCTCTGGCGTGGGATCCGGCTGATCGGCGATGACAAGGACGTCGGGTCCGCCGACGGAATTCTGGATAACGGCACGCATTGAGATGTCTCCTGCTCGGTTGGTGTCACTATCATTTGGATAGTAATATCCCCTTGTCCAGTATGTACCTTCCTGATATATACGCACCTCATGGATAGTGAAGATGATTGCGGTTTCGGCTATGACGCGTTCCGGCGAACGTGCCCTTCGCACACCGTGCTGGAGATGCTGGCCAGCAAATGGGTGTATCTGGTGGTTTGCGCGCTACGCAAAGGCCGGCTGCGCAATGGCGAGCTTGCCCGGAAGCTCGAGGGCATCACGCCGAAGATGCTGACGCAGACGCTGCGGGTACTCGAGCGCGACGGCCTGGTGCGGCGCGAGATTTTCCCGGTCATTCCGCCGCGCGTCGAATATGAATTGACCGAGCTCGGCCAGAACCTGGCGGGGCTGCTTACCCAGATCAGGTCATGGGCGGAGCAGCATGCGCCGGATATCAAGGATGCCCGTGCAAGGGCAATTGCCGAGAGTGAAGGGGATTGGGCCGCGTAGGGCGGGTTCATTTTTCCCACAGGAGCCGCAAGCCGCGACAATGCGCCAGCCTGAGGGCGAGCGTTGGTGCGGCAAACCGCCAGGTCTTAGCCGATCATGGCGCTGCGGCCACCGACTTCGGCTTCGCGGATCTTCGTGTCGCGCGATTCCAGCATTTCCGCCTTGGAAAGCTCCGCTTCAGCTTCGCCGAGTAATGATTCGGCGGCGCTTCGCTGCTGGGCGAGGTCGCTTTGGGAATTCCTGAGGTTGTCGCGGCGCAGGCGAGCCGCCTTGGCGAAGGTCGGATAGGCGAAATGGTTGATGTCTGTGATGCCGGCCTTCTTTTCCTCGGCGGTGATCTGAAGCTCCAGCTCGACGGCCATGCGTTCGAACTCGGCGATCATCATGTCGAGCTGCAGCAGCTGCCGCCGCTTCTCATTCACCTGAAACTGTTTCAGCCGAACGAGGTTTTCACGTGACTTCATGATTCGGTACTCCCGGAAACGCACACCCGCACTTATCGTCCAAACCACCTGGAAACGCCCAGGCCGCACCCGTGTCCACCGCCTTTCCCCGAACTATGGGAAACAAAACCCTAAAGTTTTTTGCCGGCGGTAACCATTCGTTTACGGGCATTGTTAATCATACGGGTCAGGACTTAAGGCCGGGTAAAAATTCCGGCCACCGATGCGGAAGCGACGTCGATGAGTCCCTGGAGTCGCTTAGTCCAGGTTGTTAATGTGTTGCATTAGGAATTTGGTTCTGAGATTCGTTATTAGATTCAAGAGGGTGTAGAAAGAGGTTAAAAAATCTGGTACCGTCATGGACGGGAAATTAGGATTTGTTAACCATTCAATGGCAGCCTCTGCACAAGGCAACCACTGCTCCGGGTCCGGACGGGTCGTGAAATGGTCCGGCAGCAGAAAAGGGGAATGAAATGCGTGTTCTGCTGATAGAAGATGACAGTGCAACCGCACAAAGCATCGAACTGATGCTGAAATCGGAAAGTTTCAACGTCTACACGACCGATCTCGGGGAAGAGGGCGTCGATCTAGGCAAGCTCTACGACTACGATATCATTCTTCTCGATCTCAACCTGCCTGATATGTCGGGCTACGAGGTCTTGAGAACGCTTCGCCTTTCCAAGGTCAAAACACCTATTCTCATCCTCTCCGGCATGGCCGGCATCGAGGACAAGGTGCGCGGCCTCGGCTTCGGCGCGGACGACTACATGACCAAGCCGTTCCACAAGGATGAGCTGGTTGCCCGCATTCATGCCATCGTGCGGCGCTCCAAGGGCCACGCCCAGTCGGTCATCACCACCGGCGACCTAGTGGTCAACCTAGATGCCAAGACCGTCGAAGTCGGCGGCCAGCGCGTGCACCTGACCGGCAAGGAATACCAGATGCTGGAGTTGCTTTCGCTGCGCAAAGGCACCACGCTGACCAAGGAAATGTTCCTCAACCACCTCTATGGCGGCATGGACGAGCCTGAGTTGAAGATCATCGACGTCTTCATCTGCAAGCTGCGCAAAAAGCTCGACGCGGCATCGGGCGGTCAGAACTACATTGAAACGGTCTGGGGGCGCGGCTATGTGCTGCGCGAACCGGAAGACATTCGCGTCAGCGCCTGAGCGACGAATCGCTCGAATCTTTTCCATAAAAAACCCGGCTTCGGCCGGGTTTTTGCATGACGGCTGGTAAGGGTCTGTTTTGGGCTGCTGAGCAGGAAACCGTCACGCACTTTTTCTGGAATTGCTCAAGGGTACCGAATCAGGTGCGCTCTTCAAGGTGCGAAAGCGCTCGAGCAGCTGCGGGCGGTTGAACGGCTTCAAGAGATAGCCCTGGGCGCCGGCTCGCTTGGCCCGCATGATCGAAGCAATATCGAGCTCGACCAGGGAAATCAGGATCTGCGGCCTTATCGGGCTCTCCATGGCGCGGACGCGACGGATGAGATCGACCGCCGGTACGTCAGGCAAGGCGCCATCGACGACGATGATGTCGGGCATGTCGGCGGCGCACATCTCCAGCGCGTCAAGTCCGCTGGCGGCCTCGATGACAATCATTTCGGAGCCGCCCAGGATGCGTTTTGCAACCTTCCTGATGACGCTTGAATCGTCGACGAACATGCAGCGTTTCATTTCCGGGTCCTCTTTGCCTTCTGGCAGTCCGGTAGCGTCGGGGGCATTCAGGACGCACCATAGGCCAATCTGGTAAAGAAGCCGAAAAGGCGTTAGGTAAAATTTTTACAAAGATAGGCAGGTGCCTACTTTTATTCGCGAATGCTTTGGCGCTGCCTGGACGACCAGACGCATCTCAAGTCGATGAGCTGGAATTACAGATTTCAATGTAGAAATACTTCGCGCTATCGGCTGCGCAATCAGGCCGCAGAAAGCACGATTTCTTCCGGCGTCGCGTGGATCGATATCGTCATGCCGGCTTCGCGCGCCAGAAGCAGCGTGTAGTAGGGCTGCACGGAATGCGCGTCGATCGGTTCCTCCGGCTTGTGGCCGGAATGCAGTTCGAGGAATTTCGGCGGCACACGCAGCATCGGGCCAGCCGACGCAAGCGCGAAACGCGGCTCGGTCTCGAGGTTTTCCAGCGTCACGGAAAGCTTGCCGCCGCGCGGAATGGCGGCATTGGCGACGAGGATCAGGTTGAGCAGCAGCTTGACCTTGTTTTTGGGCAGCAACGCGCGGGGCCCGTTCCAGGTCAGTTCCGGCTTTTCGTTCTTGAGGAAGGCGATGGCGACCGCTTCGGCATCGCCGGTATCGATCAACATGCCGGCCGAGCCGGCGGCACCGAAGGCGATGCGGGCGAACTGCAGGCGGGCCGAAGCGTTGCGGGCGCTCTGGCGGATCAGCTTCATGGCGTCCTCATCGGCGCCGCCTTCATCAAGCAATTCGAGCCCGTTGTTGATCGCGCCGACCGGCGAGATGATATCGTGGCAGACCCGACTGCACAAAAGCGCTGCCAGATCGGGTGCGGAAAGGGTGAACAGATCGGCCATCGGCGAAAAATCCCTGCAAAATCTCACAACTCATGGCCGGGCGATCGATCGTCGCCTGCCACACGAATCACGCACTCTCTCCTCGGGCTTTCTGAATACACAGCGCCCGTGCGTGCAGCAACAAATCCAAATTGTGGTTGTGGCAAATGGCGTGTTCACGCAGGCTGCCGGCCCCACTTGAGCGACCCCAAACAGCCTTCGAACCGCCATGTTCATGTGGGAGCTTAATGGTTGAAAAAGGATTACGGCATAGTTTGCCCCTAACAGTTACCCTTAACGGCCGGCTAAAAGAGCCGTACGGGGTGCGAGGCGTCGGCGAAGGTGCTCCCTGACGGAGATTGGAAGCATGTTTTCCCGATACTACGACCGGAGCTTTCTCCGTGTCTTCTCAATGGCGGTCACGCTCCTGGGCGTTCTCGTCTTCTCGACTTCAGCCCTGCGGGCCCAGGAATACACCGCTCAGGAGATTGTCGATTCCGGTCACAAGTTCTTCGGCGCGACATCGGGCGGGCTCGCCACGGTCGTCGAGAAGATTTTTGCTTCCTACGGCCTGCCCAACGGCTATCTGCTGGGCGAAGAGGGCTCGGGCGCGCTGATCGGTGGCCTGACCTATGGCGAAGGCACGCTCTACACCAAGAATGCCGGCGATCACAAAGTGTTCTGGCAAGGCCCATCGCTCGGCTGGGATTTCGGCGGCGAGGGGTCGCGGGTGATGATGCTGGTCTACAATCTCGACGATGTGGGCAGCCTCTACAACCGCTATGGCGGCGTCGCCGGTTCGGCCTATGTGGTGGCTGGTGTCGGCTTCAACGTGCTGAAGAACAACAATGTGGTTTTGGTGCCGATCCGCACCGGTGTCGGTGCCCGGCTTGGCGTCAATCTCGGCTATCTGAAGCTTACCGAGCGCGCCACCTGGAATCCGTTCTAAGCTGAAGTCCTTGGCTGTCGTTGCCCAAAACCGGGACCGCTTTTGGGTCGACATGCATTAAACTCGTGGCGTTGCGGCAAACCCTTGCCGCAACGCTGGATTTCCGCCATGTCAACGTGGCACAGTCAAAGCGCTCTATGCGCTTTTGGTTTATCTGGTTTGATGCTTACCGGCCACAACGGGTAGTCACTTGGTCCAGTCGGTCCTGTTCTTCGTCCTCGGCTTTCTCTGTGCTGGCTTTCTGGCGCTCATGGTGGCTCCGGCCATATGGCGTCGTGCGGTCACGCTTACACGCAGACGCGTCGAATCCTCGATCCCTCTGACGCAAACCGAAATCCAGGCGGACAAGGATCGCATCCGCGCCGAATACGCCATGACGACGCGCCGCCTGGAAATCAGCGTCAAGGCGTTGCGAGAGAAGACGGCCGAACAACTGGTCGAGATCAATCGCGGTCGCGAGGCCATGAAGGGCCTGGCGGTCGAGCGGACGGACAAGGACCAGGCGCTGACCGAGTTGGGCGCGAAGAACGAAGCGCTGCGCCAGCGAGAGGGCGAGTTGCAGCAGCTTTCGGAGCGTCTGAAGGAAACCGAACGCAAGCTGGAAAAGCGTGCACTTGAGCTGCAAAAGCTGGAGCGCATGTATGACGACGCCAGTTTTTCCTCGAGCAGCCGACAGATCGAGCTCGTGGCGCGAGAGTCCGAAATGCAGAAACTCGCCAGTGACATTGCGATGCTGCGCGGCCAGCGCAAGGAAGCCGACAGGCGCGGCCAGGAAATCGCGGCCGAAAGCAAGGCCGCGCGGGAGGCCCTGAAAGCCGAGAAGAAAAGGACCGCCGAGCTCGACAAGAAGGTCGAGCGGCTGCTGGCCACACTTGCCGATCGCGAAGACAAACTCGACCGCCGCGAAAAGGAACTGGCACGCATGCGCGAAAGATCGAAATCCGAAGACAGCGCGCCAGCCTTGCGGCTGGTCGGCAAGGGCGGCGATGTCGCCAAGAGCGATGATTTGGACAAGGCAATCGCCAAGCTCGACAGTGACCGTGAGCAGCTCGAGGCGAGGCTGACGGCGCTGGCGCGCGAGAACAAGCGGCTGAAGGCCGACCTCACCGCACTGGCCGCGTCCAAGGCCACGGACAGCAGCTCCGCCTTGCGCGAGCAGATGAACGCGCTGGCGGCGGAGGTCGTCCATCTGACGGCGAAGCTCGAGGGGCCTGGTTCGCCGATCGCCAAGGCATTGGCGGTACCGTCGGACGCCCGCTCCGGCAACGGTGACCGCAGTCTTGCCGACCGCGTGCGCGCGCTGCAGAAGGCTGACGCGACAAGCTGAATCAGGCCTCCTTAGTCTAGAATTGCTCTAGCCGAAAAATGATGCAGCGCGATGGCTGAAGCCGCGGCGACATTCAGGCTGTCGAAGCCTTCCGCCATGGTGATCCGCACGTTGCGCAGGCTTGCGAGCAGGTCGTCCGGCAAGCCTTCGCCCTCGGTGCCGAGATAGAGCGCCAGGCGCTTGCTGCGCTGCGCATCGCGGATGTCGGTCTTCCCGCGTGGCGACAGCGCGAATTGTTCGAAGCCACGTCGGGCGAGCATCGTTGTGAAGCCGGCGGTGTCGGAGAACGATGCGAAGGGGATCTTGAGCGCGGCGCCGACCGAAACGCGGATCGCCTTGCGATAGAGCGGATCGCAGCATGTCGCATCCAGCAGAACCGCGTCAGCGCCAAAGGCGGCGGCGTTGCGGAAGATCGAGCCCACATTGTCATGGTTGGCGATGCCGACGAGCACTACGACCAGCGCACGAGGCGGCAAGCCATCGAGCAGGGCTTCGGCCGGCTGCGGCTCTCCCTTGCGGCCAATGGCAAGGATGCCGCGATGCATGTGAAATCCGGCGATAGCGTCCATCACCGCGCTTGTGGCGACATAGACCGGGAGGTCGGCGGGCGCCTTGCTCAGGATGTTGTCGAGACCTGCCAGCCGGTTTTCCAGGACCAGGATCGATTCGGCGGCAAAGCGCCCGGTCGAGAGCAGCAGGTCGAGCACCACCTTGCCTTCGGCGACGAAGCGGCCTTGCCGGCCGGCGAGGTCACGCTCGCGAATGTCGAGATAGGCAGCGACGCGCGGATCTTGCGGGTCGTCGATGCGAATGGGATCCATGCATTCCTCGCGACCGTCGCATCGGCCCGAAAATCCGGACCGCTTCCCGGCGCTAACCTTGTTTGGAAAGCACGATGCGACGATTCGGGACAGTCAGCCAGCTCTGTACGCCCCGGATGGGCGCATGTCGCTCTGAAATCGCCGGCGAGATCGGCGCTATGTGGTCAGGTTCCAGCACGGCGCAAACGGTGCGCCATCTGGGACAGATCATCCTTGCCGCTGCCGAAAATGCCGTCCAGCATGACAAGCAGTTCTCGCACGGCGTCGGATTTGCAGGAGTAGTAGATCATCTGCCGGTCGCGGCGGGTGTCGACAAGGTCGAGCGCCCGCAACTTGGCGAGATGCTGGGACAGGGCGGATTGGCTGAGCATCACCTTCTCGGCGATGGCTCCCACCGACATTTCACCTTCGGCGAGGTAGCTCATGATCAACAGTCGCTTCTCATTGCCCATCAGCATGAGAAACTCTGCCGCCGATTCGGCGTTCACGATTAGCTTTGTCGAGACCATCGATCCCCCATGCTTCCTGTTCATCCCGACGCCATGGGGGCAATGGCGTCTGATTCCAAATTCACTTGTCGATCGGCGCTGGCGATTCAGCGTCACCAAAAGGTAGAGCATTTCACTTAAATCTCAAGTGTTGCTTTTGGTCCAGCATAATTAAGTCTCCGTCCCGGCGTCGACAATGGCTCGGCCGGCCTTGGCCATATCGATCAGAACGTGCCGCAATTCGCCTGCCTCCACCAAAGGTTGTGGGTAGAAGACCCGGCAAACATCGTCGCCCGACACCAGGTCCATGCCATCGGCATCGAATCCGGCAACACGCCAGCCGTTGCCGGATGCCCTTGCGAAATGCTGTGCGTAGACGGCGATCGCGTCGACATGGTCGGCGTTCATGTGGTCGATGGCCGATTGTTCGCGCGTCGCGAGTTCCTCGACGATCGGTCCGCTGGTGAGCAAATCCGATTGATCGAGCTGATAGGCCTTGCCGAAGCCGCCGTTGAGGCTGGCGCGTTGCGGACCGAGGCGAAAGATCGAAAAGTCGCCGAGACCGGCGTAAAGTTTCGCCTTGGGATTGTGATTGAGATAGCGGCGCTCGACGCGGGCGTGTTCGGCAGATCCGCGCTCAAGCCGCGCCGCCTGGCAGATCAATGTCAGGCGCGGGTGCGCCAGCGGGTCGCCCTTGCCCGGTTCGCCGAGCAACAGGGAACAGCGCGGATCGGCAAGCAGGGCGCCGGTGTGCGCCGAAAGCATCGACACCAGGATCAGCGGCGCGCCATCGATGTCGGTGGCCACGCCGACCCTGCTGGCCAGCGGCGAGCCGGTTTGCGGTTCGATCACCGCCAGGGCGCCAAAGCGGGCGCTGCGCAGAAGCGTCTTCGCCAGCCGGATCGCTTCGGCGTCCGTCTCGCGGATCACGTCCTTTTTCGGCTCGTCCAAGGCAGCACCGCAGTAAGTTGATCCTTCTTCTCTAGTTATCGGTCAGCAAGCCGGATTTGACAAGGCCGTCGATCTCGGCTTTCGCAAAGCCGAAACGTGCCAGTATTGCCGATGGTGACAAATCCTCATTGCCTGGCATAGTGGCCAATGTCGGTTGCGAGCTTGAGAAACGCGGCGCGGGGGCCGGGCGCTCAAATGCACCTGTCGCCACAGAGGCGTTGCGTGCCCGATTGTGCGGGTGGTGCTTCGCCTCTTGCAGCGACAGGACGGGTGCAACGCAGGCATCGGTTTGCGCGAACAGCAGGTCCCAGTCGTCGCGCGATTTCTGGCGGATCCGATCGGCAATGGCGGCGCGCATCGGCGGCCACAGGGCCTTGTCGTACTGGCCGGACGCAAAGCGTTCGTCGAGCGGCAGCAGCCTGGCGAATTCGGCGAATTGCGGCTCGAGGCAGCCGATGGCGATGTGCCCGCCATCCGCCGTCTCATAGGTGTCGTAGAACGGGGCGCCGGAATCGAGCAGGTTCGCGCCGCGCTTGTCGCTCCACAAGCCGGCCGCCGTCAAGGCGTGCAGGGGCACCGCCAGCATCGAGGCACCGTCGACCATCGCGGCGTCGATGACTTCACCCTTGCCCGTGCGCGAACGTTGGAACAGGGCGGCCAGCACGCCGGCAATCAGCATCATGGCGCCACCGCCATAGTCGGCGACAAGGTTGAGCGGCGGGACGGGACGGCTGCCGACATGGCCGATGGCGTGCAGCACGCCGCTATAGGCGAGGTAGGTGATGTCGTGGCCAGCGCGGCCGGCGAGCGGGCCGTCCTGACCGAAGCCGGTCATACGGCCGTAGATCAGCGCCGGGTTGCGCGCCAGCGCCGTTTCGGGGCCGAGGCCAAGCCGTTCCATGACACCCGGGCGAAACCCTTCGAGCAACATGTCCGCCTTTTCGGCAAGGCGCAGCAACAGATCGGTGCCTTCACGGCGCTTCAGGTCGAGGTGCAGGAGGGCGCGGCCATGGCGGTCGATGTTGTACTCATCCGGCAGCGACAGGAGTTCGCTCGTCCCCATCCGTTCGATGCGCAGCACTTCGGCGCCCATCTCCGACAGCATCAGGCCCGCCAGCGGCACCGGTCCGAGTCCGGCCATCTTTGATCACCTTCAGCCCGGCAAGCGGGCCGGTTTTAGCGGCAGCGGACAGGCCGGTGCTCATGACCTTCTATTTCGGCGCCATGCGAATGGCGCCGTCGAGACGAATGGTCTCGCCGTTCAACATCTGATTCTCGATGATGTGCAGGGCGAGAGCGGCATATTCGGACGGTTCGCCCAGGCGCGACGGGAAAGGCACGGCGGCGCCCAGCGAATCCTGAACTTCCTGCGGCATGCCGGCCATCATCGGCGTCTTGAAGATGCCGGGTGCGATGGTGCAGACGCGGATGCCGGAACGTGCAAGATCGCGCGCCACCGGCAGCGTCATGCCGACGACGCCGCCTTTGGATGCCGCATAGGCGGCTTGGCCGATCTGGCCATCATAGGCGGCAACCGAAGCGGTGTTGACGATGACGCCGCGCTCGCCGCCCTGCAGCGGCTCGAGCTTCGACGCGCGCTCGGCGGCGAGGCGGATCATGTTGAACGTACCGATCAGATTGACCTCGATCACCTTGCGATACTGATCAAGGGGATGGGGACCATCCTTGCCGATCGTCTTCACGCCGATGGCGATGCCGGCGCAATTGACCAGGATCCGCGGCTCGCCAAGCTTGGCGGCGACGTCGGCGAGCGCAGCGGTTCCGCTGTCGGCGCTGCTGACGTCGCACTGGACGGCAATACCACCGATCTCGGCCGCGACCTTGGCCGCGCGGTCAATGCCGACATCGAAGATGGCGACGCGAGCGCCCTTGGCGGCCAGCGCGCGCGCCGTTGCCTCGCCAAGGCCGGAGCCGCCGCCGGTGACGATCGCGATCTGGCCGTTCGGGTTCATGGCGTCATCCTTTGATCTCAGGAACAGTGGGACGGATCAGGCGCTAGATCGACGGGAAAGGTCAAGCCATCGCCGCGACAGGATCGGCCACCCTGGCCTGATCGGCGTGGCAGACCTCGCCCAAGAGCCTGGCGACCGCGCCCGGCGCGATCTCGTGCGACAGCAGCCGGTCGAGATCGACGGGGCGCGGCATCGAAATCTGGCCGCGCGGAATCCGCTTGAAACCGAGCGGCCCGTAATAGGGCTCGTCACCGATCAGCATGACGGCAGGTGCGCCGGTCTTGGCGGCGGCCTCCAGCGCGATTGCCACTAGCCGGCGGCCGATGCCGAGATTCTTGAAGGCCGGCCGCACCGCGAGCGGCCCGAGCATTAGCGCGCGGCCTGCACCGGCGGCGATGCGGGTCATGCGCACCGAGGCGACGACGATGTCGCCATCGACGGCGACAAAGGACAGCGAGCGCTCGTGCCCTCCGGCTTCACGAATCTTGTAGGCGGCCAGCACAAAGCGGCCGGGCCCGAAGGCTTCGTCGTTGATGGCTTCGATCTCGGGGTCGTGCGCCGGGGTTTCCGGCAGGTATTTCACGTCGGCAAGGCTCATGGTCTTTGCGTTCCGGTAAGGAGGAAAGGTTGCTGCAAACGGCAGCGTTCGCCAGTCAGCGCTTCATCAAGCGCGGGCGCCCTTTCGTCGTCGGTAAAACCGGATCGAAGCAAAATCGAACATGCGGATTGTCCGCTAGCATCAATTTCCCGCCGCTGCAATCGGCCGTTTTGTTCGTCATTTCCGCCAAGTGACGGTCTGTTCAGCACCTGACGTCTTCGACAGGGCAGCCTTGCGCCTACATCAACCAACAGGACGCAAGGAGATTTGTATGGGAATGCTGGTCGAAGGAAGGTGGCAGGACCGCTGGTACGATACAGCGGACAATGGTGGCAGGTTCGTGCGGACGCAGTCGCAATGGCGCGACTGGGTCACCGTTGACGGGGCGCCTGCCGAAGGCCGGACGCGTGGTTTCAAGGCCGAGCCCGGCCGCTATCACCTCTATGTCTCGCTTGCCTGTCCGTGGGCCCACCGGACGTTGATCTTTCGCGCGCTGAAGAAGCTGGAAGGCGTCATATCGGTGTCGGTGGTGCATCATTTCATGGGCGCCAACGGCTGGACGTTCGTGGCTGAGGACGGCGCCACGGGCGACATGCTCTATGGCCTCGACTTCCTGCACCAGATCTATGCCAAGGCCGATCCCGCCTATTCGGGCCGGGTGACTGTGCCGGTGCTGTGGGACAAAAAGGAGCAGACCATCGTCTCCAACGAGTCTTCCGAAATCATCCGCATGCTGAATTCAGCCTTCGACGAATGGGGCGACGCCAGCCTCGATTTCTATCCGAAGGCATTGCGCGGCGAGATCGATCGCATCAATGCGCTGGTCTATCCCGCGGTCAACAACGGCGTCTATCGCGCCGGCTTCGCCACCACGCAACGCGCTTATGAAGAGGCGTTCGGTGAAGTGTTCACAGCGCTGGATGCGCTGGAGGAGCGGCTGTCGAAGCAGCGCTATCTCGTCGGTGGTCCTATCACCGAGGCCGACTGGCGGCTGTTCACCACGCTGGTGCGCTTCGATCCGGTGTATGTCGGCCACTTCAAATGCAATCTGCGCCGTATCGCCGACTACCCGAACCTGTCCAACTATCTGCGTGATCTCTACCAGGTGCCTGGTGTGGCCGGGACGGTGAACATGCATCATATCAAGGCGCACTATTACGGCAGCCACCAGACGATCAATCCGACGCGGATCGTGCCTGTCGGACCGGATCTGGATTATGCCGCATGGCACGACCGGGCGCGCTTCGAGAAAGCGGCAGCCTGATCTACCAGTAGGGCGAGGGCTGCTCGCCGTCAAAAACCTCGGCGATCCGGCGCAGCGTCGCCGGCGTCGTGCCCTGCGGCAAGCGGTCGAGCGGGAAGAAGCCAGCTTCGGCGATTTCGTGATCCGGCCGCTTCGGCGCCGTCTGGCTGAAATGCTCGAGCAAATAAAAGCCGACATGGTCGCGGCGGCTGGAGCGGCGGTTGAAATGAATCGATTTGAACACCGGCGGGGCGGTGAGAGCGATGTTGCCTTCCTCGGCCAGTTCACGGGCCAGTGCCTCGTTCATCGTCTCGCCGACTTCGACGCCGCCGCCGGGCAGCTGCCAGCCTGGTACGTAGGTATGGCGAATGAGGAAGACGGACCTGGACGCCCTGTCGTGGATCAGGCCGCGCACGCCAAGCGTCATCGGCCTCCGCAGCACGAAATAGAGATGGAACAGCCTGGCCCTCAAACCTGGCCAGCCGGTCTGGCGGAAGGCATCTTCAGGGCTCGTCATTGATAGCGAAACCGTGGGTGGAAAGCCGTGCGCGGGTCGCCTATGAAGGTTGTATGTTCAGGCTCGCGCATATTTCCGATGTCCATCTGGGGCCGCTCCCCGATGTATCCTATCGCGATCTCGCCTCCAAGCGCGTGCTCGGCTATGTCAACTGGCAGCGCAACCGCCGCCGCCATATGCATGATGCGGTCATCGACACGATCGTCGCCGACATCAAGGCGAACACGCCTGACCACCTCGCCGTCACCGGCGACCTGGTCAATCTGGCGCTCGACGGCGAGATCGAGATGGCCAGGCACTGGTTGGAGACGTTAGGGCCGGCGCATGATGTTTCGGTCGTTCCGGGCAACCACGACGCCTATGTGCCAGGCGCCTTCGACAAGGTCTGCCGATCCTGGGCGGCGTGGATGAGCGGCGACGGCGTCAACACGCCGGTCGATCGCAACGCATTTCCCTATCTGCGCGTGCGCGGCAACGTCGCACTGATCGGTGTCTCGACGGCGCGCGCCACGGCGCCCTTCATGGCCAATGGTTTCTTCATGGAGGGCCAAGCGAAGCGGCTCGGCAAAATCCTCGGGGATACCGCCGGACAGGGGCTGTTCCGCGTCATCATGATCCATCATCCGCCGGTGCGCGGTGCGGTCCCGCAGCACAAGCGGCTGTTCGGCATTGCCCGCTTCAACAAGATCATTCGTCGCCACGGCGCCGACCTTGTGCTGCACGGCCATTCGCATCTGCCGTCGCTGTTCTTCATAGGCGGTCGCGGCGTCAGGATCCCGGCGGTCGGTGTCGCTGCCGCCGGCCAGGCGCCGGGCGGCAAGAACCCGGCGGCGCAGTACAATCTGTTCGACATTGACGGCGAGACGGGCAATTGGCGGATCCGGCTGACACGGCGCGGCCTGACCGGGCCGTCCATACCGCCATCCGATCTGCAGACGGTGGAGCTTGGCGCCGAGGCCGCTATGGCCGCAAATTGACAACCATGGCCACGATGCGGTCCCAGAACAGGACGACCGACACCACAAGGCCGACCAGTGCGCCGGCAGCGATCAGGCCAAGCCCGGACAGAAGGGCCGACCAGCGTTTGCCGCGCTCCGCTGCGCGCAGCGGCGGTTCGGCTTCCGGCACATAGGCACGTTTCAGGCCGGCGACGGCGGGTTCGACGCCGCCTTCCAGCATCCTCTGACGCTCGACGATGCGCTCGGCGACATAGCGCGTCACGGAATCGGCAACCGGCTTCATCTCGGTGGATTCGGCAAGCACCACTCGGCCGATACGGGTGTCCTTGAGGAAGCGATAGGTCCGGCGGTCGCGCCCCATGGCGACATGGCTGATGGCGTCGATCCACAGGCGCGGCTGCAAGCCGGACGAGACGACAAAGTCGAAATTGTCCATGTCGGCCGGAACATCGGCAAAAACCGGTGCCAGTTCGGCGGCGAGCAGATCGAGACGCATGCGATGCGCCTCGCGCATGTCGACGACGACGTCGTCGCGGTCGGCGAAGGCATTTTTGACATCACGGATGGCATCGGACAGTTTCTTGGACTGGTCGATGGTCTTCTCGCCTGCTTCCTTCATCGGCGTCCGCCTCGTAGGTTTGGTTAACACCGGGTTAACACAGCCGCCGGCAAAATGCACTGGCGAGATCGACGGCCCCGGGGTGAACAGGAAGGTTGTCGTGCGCGAAAAAGGTCAGCTGGCTGCTGCGGCGAATTTCTGGCGGTGTGGCCTGGCGCGACGATTGGTGTTCCGGCGAATGATCTCGGCAACAAGGTCGGGGGCTTCCTCAGCCAGCATATGGCCGGCCTCCAGCACGTGGTGCACGTGAAAATGCGCCGGCAGGTCATCCGCCTGGGTAAAGGGCAGCACCGCATCGCTGATTCCCCATGCCACCATCACCGGCATGTTCAGTCCATCGAGGCGATCGTGCGGGATGACGCCTTGCCGACCGTCCACGGTCATGGCGGCTGCGATCTCGACGAGCTTTTCGAGTTGGCCGGGTCGCCTGCGCATTTCCCAAAGGGTGTCCACCGTATGTTCGAGCGGCGGGGCTGAAGGTCCCGACATGACGGCGAGGCAGGAGCGGATCTCGGACCGATCCGCGGCTTCGGCATAGCGGCGCAACAGCGGTCCATTGATTTCTGGGCCAAGGCCGCCCGGCGCCAGAAGCGTCAGCGAGGCTATCTTTTCGGGCTCGGCCAGCGCCATCAGCGCCGCCACGGCACCGCCCATCGAGTGGCCCACGAGATGAACGCGCTTCAGGCGACGCTCCGAGAGATCGGCGAGCACGGCCTTGGCTGCCACCCTGGCGGGACCGGCGGCGGGAAAATCGAGCGACAACCCGTGCCCAGGCAGATCATAGGCCAGCGTATGCGTGGAAGGCGTCAGGGCGGAAATCACCTCGCGCCATACATCATGGCAGCCGCCGAAACCGTGCAGCAGGACGATGGCCTTCGAGCCAACACCCTCTTCGGCGGCAAAAAGTGATGCGGTCATGAAAGCTGATTTTTTGTTATTGCAGAATGCGCGACACCCAATGGTGGCTGAATTGCTCCTAGTCCAACGTGATGACCAGTAAAATTTTCGCGATTTGTACGGTTGTGTACAGAACTTGGCGACCAATCGGCAATCGGCGATCGGAGCGCAGGAAATCCATCGGGACGCGGCACAGCCAGTACGCGGACGTCGATGGTGTCAGCTTGGGCTGCCGAGCCCGGCAGCGCGGAGTGCCTGGACCAGCCGGTCGGTCAGGTCGGCCGGATATTTCCGCTCGACGAAAGTCGCCCGCGGATCGGCGGCAAATTTGGGGAACTCGGTGGTCAGTTGTTTCAGCAGCGTGCTCACCAGATGATCCTGTCCGGCAGCCTTGGCGCCGATCAGCCGCGCCGCCAGATAGTGTGATTTCGTTGCCGTCGTTCTCAGGGCCATGCTGGCTGCGACCGCCTTGTTCATGTCGCCGAGCATGAGCTCACCGACGAACAGCCCATAATCCCACCATGTCGGGTGCCCGCTGAAGGTCTCCGCCGCATGATCGAGGATCGGCGTTCCCTCAGCATATCGTCCGGCGAAGATCAGCCCGTAGCCGTAAGCGGCGGCCATGCCGAGATCGTAGGGATTGAGTTCATAGGCCTTGCGCATCCAGCGGATCGCTTCGTCCGTATTGCCGAGGCGCGAACTGACATAGCCGTAGGAGCGATGGGCATAAGGGCTGGTCGGACCCATCTGCACGCCGCGATGGGCAAACTCGACGGCTGTCTCAATCGTCGCACTGGGCGGATAGGCGTAATGATCGGACACCGCCTCGAGATGCAGGGAAGCAAGTTCCGAATAGACGAGCGAGGACTTGGTTCCACCATTGGCCAGCTTCTCGAGGCAACGGTAGGCTGCCTCATGGGTCCTGGCGTTCTGGTCGAGGTAATATTTGCCGTTGAGCAGCAGACATTGCGTCAGACCGTTTGGCGTGCCGGTCTGCTCGATATAGTTGTAGATGGTGCCGGAGGCGGGGAGTGCCGAGCTCAGCATGTCGGCGATACGGTCTTCGACCGCGGCAGGTGCGCTGTCGGCGGGGGTGAGATTGCGCGATAGAAGCACCCGTCCGGACGCCATGCTTTGCAGTTCTATGGTGATGTCGCCCGCGTCCGGTCCAGATAGGACGTCGAATATGAAGCTCGTCGCGTCGTCGGCCGGATCGCCGACGGTGTCGCGGCCGATGAAGTCGATCGTATCGAAGCCACTCAGGCCGGCGCGCAGCGATGCGGCGACACGGCTGGCGTCGGGGCCGTCAGCCTTCAGTCCGATATAGACTTGCGGCAGAGCGTCAGCCCTTGCCGATGCCGTGATGCTTGCGGTTGCGCCAGCGATCTCCGGCATTGCCGAGATGTCGCCGCCTGCCAGCAAGGCAGTGCTGCCCTGGCGAAGGATCAGTACGCCCAGCATGGCGATGACCAAGGCGATCGCCATCCAGAAAAAGCGGAGATGGCGCGCCACCGAGGGGGCAGGCGAAGACGGTACGGAAGCCAGAGACATCGCCTCCAGCATGCCCGTGCCGGCTTCGTTTGACCGATCGGCGGATGCGGCGCCGTCCAGCCTGAGTTCGGGAACCGCCTCGGCAATATCCGGCAGGCGGATCGCGTTCAATTCATAGGCAGGAACATAGCCGCCGCGCGGAATGGCGATGCGGACCGGCTCGGCAATTCCCTCATTGGCAAAATAGTGCTGCAGAAGCTCGCGCAGCCTGCCTGCCTGCACACGCACCACGGCATCGGTGGACGGATCGAAGTCGCCGTCCTTGCCGAAAACATCCATGGCAATGGAAAAGCCCTTGAGCCTGTCGGCTTCGCCGGCCTGTTCACGTTCGACAAGATAACGCAGCAGCTTGCGCGCGCGTTCGGATCGGCCGAACGTTTGGCTGGCAAGCAGTCGCTCCAGTGTCTCGCGCACTGCGGGGGCGGCAGGCGTGGCATGCTGCAAGTGTCGATCCTCTCGAAGTCGGCACAGGTTGAGGCGCGATCATATAGGTCCCGCACCACCACACAAGTATACACCCCGTTATGCGATCACGTACCCACCGGATAATTCCGCGGTGGTTAATGGCCCGAAAGATCGGAACCGATCACCAGGTTGGGTGGGTTCCGATCTTTGTTCCCGTCGGGCGTCAGCCGGCTTTTTTACCGACGATACGGTTCGCGGCAGACATCACCGCCTCCAGTGAGGCGGCGACGATGTTGGTGTTGATGCCGGCGCCGAACAGCTTGCCCTGGGGATACTCCATCTCGACATACGAAATGGCCGACGCGTTCGAGCCGCGCTGCATCGAGTGCTCGGAATAGTCGAGCACCGACATCTCGACGCCGACATGGCGCGACAGCGCATTGACGAAACCATCGATCGGGCCGGTACCCGTGCCTGTAATCGTCACTTCCTTGCCGTCGTCGAGGATGACCGCCTCGACGACGCGCCGGCCCTTGATCTCGGTGCTGGGATAGGTGTGGTGATCGAGGAATTTCAGCCGCGCGCCGGGCTGGTCGACATAGGTCTCGATAAAGCGCTCGTAGATGCGCCTGGCCGGCACTTCCTTGCCCTCGGCATCGGTGATCGCCTGGATTTCCTGGCTGAACTCGATCTGCAGATTGCGCGGCAGGTTGAGGCCGTAATCGGCCTGCAGCACATAGGCGATGCCGCCCTTGCCGGACTGCGAATTGATGCGGATGATGGCTTCGTAGCTGCGTCCGACATCGGCCGGGTCGATCGGCAGATAGGGCACTTCCCACAGGCTCGTATTGGCCGTCTTCAGCGCCTTCATGCCCTTGTTGATGGCATCCTGGTGCGAACCGGAAAAGGCGGTGTAGACGAGTTCGCCGACATAGGGATGGCGCTCGGGGATCTTCAACTGGTTCGAATATTCGTAGACGTCCTTCATCCGGTTGATGTCGGAGCAATCGATCAAGGGATCGACACCTTGCGTGTACATGTTCAGCGCCAGCGTGACGATGTCGACATTGCCGGTGCGCTCGCCATTGCCGAACAGCGTGCCTTCGACGCGGTCGGCGCCGGCCATCAGGCCGAGCTCGGTGGTGGCTATGCCGGTGCCGCGGTCATTGTGCGGATGCAGCGAGACCAGCAGGTTTTCCCGGTTGTCGAGGTTGCGGCACATCCACTCGATGCGATCGGCATAGATGTTGGGTGTCGACATCTCGACCGTCGAGGGCAGGTTGACGATCAGCTTGTTGTCCGCCGTCGGCCTGACGATCTCGGTGACGGCGTTGCAGATCTCCAGCGCCACTTCGAGTTCGGTGCCGGTAAAGCTTTCCGGCGAATACTCGAAACGAAAGCCTCCGCCGGCCTTGGCCGCCATGTCGGTGATCATCTTGGCGGCGTCGGTGGCGATGCGCTTGATGCCGCCGACGTCCTTTTCAAAGACGACGCGACGCTGCAGCTCGCTGGTCGAATTGTAGAAATGGACGATCGGGTTGGTGGCGCCCTTCAGCGCCTCGAAGGTGCGGGTGATCAGCTCCGGTCGGCACTGCACCAGCACCTGCAGCGAGACATCGGCTGGCACGTTGCCTTCCTCGATGCACCAGCGGGCAAAGTCGAAATCGGTCTGCGATGCCGACGGGAAGCCGATCTCGATCTCCTTGAAGCCCATGTCGAGCAGCAGGCCGAACATGCGTGCCTTGCGCTCATGGCCCATCGGATCGATCAGCGCCTGGTTGCCGTCGCGCAGGTCGACCGAGCACCAGATCGGCGCCTTGTCGATCACCTTCGAAGGCCAGGTCCGGTCGGTGAGGCCGACGGTCGGATAGGGCTGATATTTGCGAGCCGCGTCGGGCATCCCTTTGGCCGAAACCGTGTCGGCTACCGCGGCATCGGAGCGGATTTCTTCTCGTGCGTTCATCGTCGTTTCTCCCGGCGGCTCATGGATCCACCTTCGGTGGATTGATGGCGAGCGGCGCCTTTACCAGAATTTCGTTCGCTTGATGTGATTGCCAAGGAGCATGCGCTTGCGCGGCGGTTCGACCGCCGGGCGCTCCTTCAGCGAACCCGGCGATCGCCGATAAGGCCGAGAAGAAGCAGGGTCGAAGCCAGCGCGCGCACGGTCTCGCCGGAAAAACCGGTCGAACGGGAAGCGTTGGTGGCGCGCGTGTTCATGGCGGTTCTCTTACAGGAGCGGCTTGTGAGAGGCAAGTGGGGGCCGCGTGGCGGCCGTGATCTGTCTGATGTTGTCCCGAACATGCGCGCTCTTCCCCACGCGCGGCAAATGCGCCAGACTCGGGCATCGACAGGGTTTCGATGCCCCTGTCGCGGGAGGGGTCGTCCATGAATTTCGTGTTCTTCTCGCCGCATTTTCCCGCCAACGGCGCGGATTTCTGCGACCGTTTGAAGAAGGCCGGGGCCAGGGTGCTCGGTATCGGCGACGCGCCCTATGACGCGCTCGACGCCAAGCTGAAAGCAGCCCTTTCGGAATATTACCGCGTCGCCAACATGGAGGACTACGATCCGGTGTTTCGGGCGATGGGGCATTTCGTCCACAAATGGGGCCGTATCGACCGTTTTGAATCGCTCAACGAACATTGGCTTGAGCTGGAAGCCAACATACGCACCGACTTCAACATTTACGGCACCAAGCTCGATTTCGTGAAGAACCTGAAGCGCAAGAGCCGCATGCGTGCCTTCTTCCGCAAGAGCGGCGTCGACACCATCGCGCAGCGCAAATGCTCCGACCGTGCCGGGGCCATGACTTTCATCCGGCGCGTCGGCTACCCCGTCGTGGTCAAGCCCGACAGCGGTTCCGGCGCATCGAACACCTTCAAGATCTCAAACGCCAAAGAGCTCGACCAGTTCTTCCGGGACAAGCCCGAGGACGTGACCTTCGTCATGGAGCAGTTCATCGAGGGGCTGGTGGTGACCTTCGACGGGCTGGTCAACCGCGACGGCGAGGTGGTGCTGGCGGCCAGCCACCGCTACGACCAGAGCGTCATGGAGGTGGTCAACAAGGACCGCCATATGAGCTACACCTGCTTTCCCAGGATCAGCCCGGCGGTCGAGGAGGCCGGCCGCAAGATCCTGAAAGCATTCGACGTGCGCGAACGCTTCTTCCACATCGAGCTGTTCGAGACCAAGGACGACCGGGTCATCGCGCTGGAGGTCAACATGCGCCCGCCCGGCGCCTGGATGACCGATGCGATCAACTACACGTTCGACATCGATGTCTACGCGGCATGGGCCGACATGGTGGTCAGGGATGCCGCCGGCGGCCCCTACGAGGGGAAGTATTTCACCGCCTATGCCAGCCGCAAGCGGCGCCTCCACTATTTGCACAGCCATGAGGACGTGCTAGCCGCGCAGCGTGACAAGATCGTCCACCATCAGGCCATCGAAGAGGTTTTCAGCCGCGCCATGGGAAATTACGCCTACCAGATGCGCTCGAAGGACGAAGCAGCGTTGCGTGCAGCGGTCGCGTACATCCACGCGGAAAAGGCGTGAGGCGATGGACATTTCCTATCACAAGAATTTCTCGAGCCAGCTCGGCCGCGACATGGAATACAAGCGCTACGGCCATGCCGGCCGGCCGGTGGTGGTGTTCCCGACCTCGCAGGGCCGGTTCTACCAGTTTGAGGATTCCGGCGGGGTGGGCGCACTGGCCGAATTCATCGACACCGGCCGCATCCAGCTGTTCACGGTCGACGGCGTCGATTCTGAATCCTTCTTCGACAAGCATGCCGACGCCGCCCACCGCATCGCCCGCCACGAGGCCTATTTCCGCTATGTGCGCGAGGAGGCGCTGCCGGACTTCCTGTCCACAGCCGAGCAGGCCAATGGCGGGCGCAAGCTGAAGCCGCTGTTCTCGGGCTGTTCGATGGGCGGCTATCACTCGTCGAACTTCGTCTTCCGCTTTCCTGAACTCGCCAGCGGCGTCATTGCCCTGTCGGGCGTCTATTCGGCGCGCGACTTCTTCGGCAAAGCGCTCGAGGGCGACATTTTCTACAACTCGCCGCTCGACTATCTGCCCGGCATCGTCGATCCCAAACTGCTGGCCCGGCTGAAGACGCTCAGGCTGATCTTCTGCTGCGGCCAGGGCGCCTGGGAAGAGCGGATGTTGGTCGAGACGCGCAAGTTGGAACAGATCCTGCGCGACAAATCCATTCCCGCCTGGGTCGATTACTGGGGCGGCGATGTCAGCCACGACTGGCCATGGTGGCACAAGCAACTGGTCTATTTCTTCGGCCGTTGGCTGGATGAGGACCTGATGCACAGGCTGGATTGAGGTGCATTGATATTCAGGTGAGGCTGGCCTGCAAATGACGGCTTCCTGCGCCTCCGGTGCTCACGTACTTAAGTACGCTCCGCTCCGGTTCTCGGAAGCCACCATTTTCGACTCAGCCTGACCTGAATCTCAACGCACCTCGGGCACGGACGAATGATCTCTCCCGACCCGATCCGCCGTTTCGTCGAGGCCCCAATGCCGGCGACACGGAAGCCTCTCTCGTCGCGTTTACCGCCGACGCATCCCTGAGCGACTGGGACGGTCTTTCCAGGCGCGAGCAGATCGCGCGCTGGAACCAGTCGAACAATATCGGCGTTGGCATCGTCCGTATCACACTGGACGGCGATCGTATTTCGAGTTTGGTGATCGCCTGACTACCCTTCCTGGCCTGCCGGCAGAGCGACGGTCTCGTCTTCCGACGCCGATCCGCGACGCAGGCCAAGGAAGACGACGATGGCGGTCATGACGGTGATTGCCGCCAGCACGATCAGCAGCCTGTCGAACGCCGCCTCGTAGGCCTGGACCAGAACAATGGCTCCAGCCTGGGGCAGATGTTGTGCTGCTTCGCCGAGATTGCCTGTCACCAGGAGCTGCGCTGTGGCGCCTGCGTCCTTCGCGGAAGCCGTTCCCTGTGCGGCGAGATGCGCGGCGGTAAAGCCGGAAAGGGTCGCCATGACGATCGCCAGCGCCACGCCCTCGCAAGCGACGCGGGTGGTGTTGAAGATGCCGACCGCCATGCCGGCGCGCTCTCTCGGCACGACACTGACGGCGAGCCCGTCCATCAATCCCCAGGGCAAAGCGATGCCGACGCCGATCAGTATCAGCGGCGCCACCAGCGCACTATCGACCGGTGGTGTCAGGCTCAGCCAGACAAGCCCGGCGGCAGCGACGAGCAGGCCGACGCCGCAGATCGTGGCTGGCGCGATCCAGCGCGCCAGCTGTCCGGCGAGCATCGGCAGGATCAGCAGCGGGCCTGATAGGCAGATCATCAATTGCCCGGCCTTGATCTCGCTCATACCCTCGATGCCGATGAAGCGGATCGGCAACAGGACGAGCAGGACGACGAAGGCGTAAGCGGGTGCCGCCGCCAGAAACTGGACGCCGACGAAGCGGGGATAGGCAAACAGCGTGAGATCGAGCATCGGCCGTTGTGCTCGCCGCTCGACAACGACGAAGGCGACAAAACAGATGGCAGAAGCGGCCAGAAGGGAGACGACAAGGGGATCGGCCCAGCCGCTCTGCGGGGCCTGGAGCACGCCATAGGTCAGCGACGCCAGCGCGATCGTGAAGGTGCCGGCTCCCGCCCAATCTAGGCCCGTCGCATCCGGGTCGCGCGATTCCCTGATGGTGCGCAGGCCGAGCATGGCGGCGGCAATCGCGAGTGCTGCAACCAGAAGAAAGATCGACCGCCAGCCGAATGCAGAGATGAGCAGGCCCGACGCGATTGGGCCGAAGGCGAGGCCGACGCCGAAACTGGTGCCGAGGAAGCTGAAGGCGCGCAGCCGCAACGGCCCTTCGAATTCCTGGGCAAGTGCCGAGGCGCCGCCAGCGAAGGCGGCCGCACTGCCGATACCCTGCGCGGCCCGGAAAATGTCTAACCAGATGATGTCCGGCGCCAGCATCGCGCCCAGCGACGCCAGGACATAGAGGGAGAGGCCGACGAGGAAGAGGCGCTTGCGCCCATGATTGTCGGCCAGAGCGCCCGACGCCATCAGGGTGGCGCCGAAGGTCAGCATGAAGGCGTTTGTCACCCAGTTGAGCTCGATCGGACTGCCGCCGAGATCGGCCGCGATGCGCGACAGAGCGACGGCCGGACCGGTGAAGGTCAAGGGCATCGTCATCGCGGCAAGGCACACGGACAAGAGCACGAGCCATCTCTCGGCAGAGCCGGTTGTGGTCCTGGAAGTCATGGATTTCCCTATCTGAAACAGTACTCGCCGGTGGCCCGCGCGATTGCGGAGCCGGTCGTGATGACAAGATAGGTCGTCGGCATTTCAGGAAAAATGGTGTTATATCTCCTGGCATATCGGACTGAAACGCTCGAATGGAATGACGCAATGGATCGTCTCAACGGGCTCCTGGCCTTCGCCCGCACCGCCGAATTCGGCAGTTTCGTCGCCGCCGGGCGGGCGCTTGGCATCTCGGCTTCCGCTGTCGGCAAAAGTGTCGCCCGGCTCGAGCAGGAACTCGGCGTGCGGCTCCTGCAGCGCAGCACGCGGCGCATTGGCCTGACGGAAGAGGGCAAGCTGTTCAACGAGCGGGTGCGCCGCATCCTCGACGACATCGACGATGCCGAGGCGATGCTGTCGCAGACACGGGAAACACCGCGTGGGCGGCTGCGCATATCCACCCCGATCGTCACCTATCATCTGCTGCTGCCGGTGCTGTCGGAGTTCATGGCACGCTATCCCGAGATCGAGCTCGACATCGATTTCAACGACCGGATCGTCGACGTCATCGACGAGGGTATCGATGTCGCGATCCGCAGCGGCGAACTGCCGGATTCGCGCCTTGTGTCGAGACCCGTTGCGCCCTTTCGCATGCTGCTGTGCGCGGCGCCCTCCTACCTGGACCGCCATGGCGCCCCCAGCGTGCCGGCTGATCTCATCAGACATTTCGGCATAAACTTCCGCTTCCTGAACAGCGGCAGGCTGCTGGAGTGGCCGTTCACTACCGGAAGCGCCGAACCGCAGATCCGCTCGATGCTGACCTGCAACAACATGGAAGCCTTGAAGGGCGCCACGCTCGCCGGCCTCGGCATAGCTTGCATGCCGGATTTCCTGGTGCGCGAGGCGCTGCACGAAGACAGGCTGCGTACCGTCCTCGATGGTCATGTCGACGGCCGTGGCCAGTTCCGGATGCTGTGGCCCTCCAATCGCCATCTGTCGCCGAAGGTGCGCGTCTTCGTTGATTTCCTTCCCGAGCGACTTGCTGCGACAAGCGGCTCGTAGCCAACTCATCGAATAAATATGATTATAATTGTCATGTTTATGTGGAAACATCGGAGCGGCTGTGGCATGCCGCTGACGGTGAGGGTGCCGCGCGGCGCCTTGCCCGAACCGTTTCGAAGGACTTGAGCGATGGACCAACTTAGCGCGCAAACCCGGATCAGCGACGCGGCGATCAGATCGGTGATGGACCGGCTGCGCGCAGAGCACAGCGAATTCGAGATTGACACTGGCGTTGCCGACCAGTGGGAGCTCCGCCTCTACTACGGCTCGTTGAGCGCTACGCTCGATGATGAAAGCGTGCTGATCCGCGTCGCGGCGACAGACGAAACCTGCCTGTCCTACATGAAGATGACGGTCGCCGGCCATGTCGCCGAACATCTCGGCACGACCAAGGGCATCCATTGGCAAGGCGACGGCAGCGACGCCGGTACTCCGGTCTTCTTCCGCGAGATCACGGTGATGTCGTCGACGCGGATATCGGCGCATATGCAGCGCCTGCGCTTCGCTGGCAAGGATCTCGGCCGATTTAGCTATGGCGGCCTGCACATGCGGCTGCTGCTGCCGCCGCCTGGCCGCCGGCTGGTTTGGCCGACGATGGGCGCTGACGGCTTGATCGTCTGGCCTTCTGGCGACGATGCGCTTGCCGTGCGGGTCTACACGATCCGGGCGCTGGATGCCGCAAGCGGTTGGCTCGATGTCGATTTCGTGTTGCACCCCGGCCAGAACACGCCCGCCGCCACATTCGCGCAAAACGCACGGGCGGGAGAAGTCATCGGCATGATCGGACCCGGCGGCGGCGACGCCCCGGTGGCGCAGACCTTGCTTCTGCTCGGCGACGACACCGCGCTGCCCGCCATCGGCAGGATTTTGGAGCATCTGCCGCCATCAACACGTGCTGAGGCGCTGATCGAGGTCGATAGCCCGGATGACCGAATGGCGCTGGCGCAAGGGGACAATATCGACATCACCTGGCTTTACCGGCGCGGCCTCGAGGCCGGCACCGCGGGCCTATTGTCGACCGCCTTGCGTGAGCGCAATCACATGGCGCTTGCCGACGGCCTGTACGTCTGGGCAAGTTGCGAATTCGGCGATTTCCGGGAGATACGCAAGATCGTGCGCAAGCAGTGGAGCCTGCCGCGCGACCGGCACCTGGTTACGGCCCACTGGCGTCGGGATGCGCATAGCGTGGGCGAGGGTGGCGAGGACTAGTCGCTGCTTATTGCCTGACGCTTCTGGCCACCAGCCGAGCGACGCTCGGGCCGACCAGCAGCACGATCAGGAAGCGTGCCGATTGCAGGGCCATGACGAAGGAGATGTCGACGTTCTGCGCGGCGGCGGCGATGATGGCGATGCTGTCCATGCCGCCGGGGCTGGTCGCCAGATAGGCGGTCAGCGGATCGATGCCCAGGAGATGGCTGATCAGGAAGGCAAGGCCGCCGCAAAAGGCGATCAGCGCCACGATCGAGGCGATGATCTGCGGCAATGCGCGCGTTGCATGGCGCAGGATCGCCGTTGTGAAGTTCAGGCCGATCGACCAGCCGACCATGGCGTAGCTGACGGCCAGCAGCCATTGCGGCAATTGCATCTCCACGCCCAAGCCAAGATGGACGACGGTGCCGAAGATAAAGGTGCCGAGGAAGAAGGGCGAGGGCAGCCGGAAAATCTTTCCCGACAGGCCGCCAACCAGCGCGATGCCGATGGTGGCGGCGAAGGCCTGGCGGTCGATCGGCGGAAACCAGACGATGGGCGGGATTTCGACGCCCGAGGTGTCGACCCACATCTTGGCAACGAGTGCTGCGGTCATCGAGACGAAGATGACGCGCAGATATTGCATGAAAGCGACGAGACGCTGGTCGGCACCGAAGGCACCGGCCATCAGCACCATGGCGGTGGCCGCACCCGGCGACGAGCCCCAGACGGCGGTGGTGCCGGGCAGGATGCGCCAGCGGCTGATCAGCCAGCCGAGCAGACTGGAGGCAGTGACGGTCGCCACCACGACGCCGAAAAACAGCGGCCATTCCTGGTAGAAGACCGGAAACATGTCGGCCGAGATCGAGCTGGCGACGAGGCAGCCGACGATCGCCTGGGCGGCGCCGAACAGAAGACGCGGCACACGCACCGTGGCGCCATTGGTGCCGGCGACGATGGCCGCCAGCATCGGTCCGATCAGCAGCGCCGCCGGCAGGGTGGCGAGTTCCAGCGCGCCGGCAAACAGCAGGGAAACAACCAGCAGGGCAAGCCACTGCCAGAGCTTGCGCATCCGCGCCATGCGCTCGAGTGTGGGCAGGTCCGGGGATGGCTGCTCGGCCGAGGAATCCATGTTTCGGTCTTAGACTTGAAGCGGGACGATGCGAACCCCCGCTTTGCCTAAAAAGGAAGCTGTGTGACGCGCGAGTCACGCAGTTTACCAAGGTGTCAGAGCTTTCGGATAGGACCAGGATAACGGGCGACAAGATCGTCCATCGTCAGCAAGGTAATCCCCTCAATGGTTGCCTGGGCGACCAGGATTCGATCGAAGGGATCCTTGTGGATCGCCGGAAGTCCGTCGATGGCGAGGGCATGTTCACTGGTGATCGGCAAGTCGTGATAGCCATTGTCGAATAGGCCTCGCCGGAGCAAACGGGGATCGACCTGGAAATCATCCCGTCCCAGTCCTCGTTTGATTGCGATCTCCCAAAGGCTGGCGGGACTGAACAGCAATTCGTTCTCGGGGTCCTCAATCTCGGCGAGAGCCGCAGGTGTTAGCCGATCCGGTTCGCCAGCCGCCCACAGCAGCAAATGGGTGTCGAGTAGCAGTTTCAAGTGTTGACACCGAACAGTTGCTCAATCTCCTCGCCACCCATGCGGTCGAAATCGTCGGGAACGGAAAACTGGCCGGCCATAAAACCGACCCTTCGCGCCTGCGACGAGGCCGGCTGATCGATAGGCACGACTTTCACCAATGGTTTGCCCGCCTTGGCGATGATGAACGGCTCACCTTTGGCAGCTCGGTCAACGAGACGTGAAAGATTGGTCTTCGCATTGTGGATGTTCACGGTCTGCATCGCAGGTTTCTCCAAGTGGACTTAGTCCACAGAACTTAGTCAATTTTCAGAGAATTACAAGTGGAGCGCGATGACTGGCAAAACCCGGGGTCGAGATTGTTCACCTGTCGATATTGCACCTGGAGTGCGAACCTCGCCTCGGCATAAGCCGTGGGCGGATCACCCCGTCTTGCCGTCAGCCAGCCCGAAGCCGGCGACGGGGTGGGTCTCGACCTGGAATTCGAAGCCGGCGATGAACGGCCGCGCCTTGGCGATCGCCGCCTGGACTTCGGGAAGCTGCAGCGAGGCCTTGTGGCTTTCGGCGTCGGTCCACACTTCGGTGACCCAGATCGCGTCGGCATCGGCGGGGTCGCGCGCGATGATATAGCTCAGGCAGCCCGGCAGGGCGCCTGTACTGTCGCGCAGAAGGTCCATGACCGCGTCACGCTGGCCGCGCGCCGCCCGCATCTTGCCGATCAGTCCGTACATTCCGTTGTCTCCCTTTGAGGTTTTCGACAAGAACATGCAGACCGCCAGTATGCCGGTAGCCGTTCAAGGCATCAACTGGCCGCCATTCACCTCGATCACCTGGCCGGTGATGTAGCCGCTGAGAAGGTCCGAAGAGAGGAACAGATAGGCGCCGACGCAATCCTGCGCCGTGCCGGCGCGTCCCTGCGGAATGGTGGCGACCATGCCCTTCATCTGCTCGTCGGTCGAATAGCGCTCGTGGAACGGGGTGAGAATGGTTCCGGGCGCTACCGCGTTGACGCGGATGCCGAAGCCGATCAGTTCCTTGGCCATGCCGCGCGTCACATTGGAGACGAAGGCCTTGGCTGAGCCGTAAAGCCCGGCGCCGCCGCCGGCGCCGTTGCGCGCGGCGATCGAGGAGGTGTTGACGATGAAGCCGCCCTGTTTCTTCAGCCACGGGATCGCCTTGCGCGAAGCAGTCAGCACCGAGCGCGCATTGAGGTCCATCACAGCGTCGTAATGCGCCTCGGTCTGCTCGGCATAAGGGATGCGGCCAAGCATGCCGCCGGCATTGTTGACCAGCCCGTCGAGGCGGCCGAAATATTGCGCGCTGTCCTCGACGACGCGCTCGACATCGGCGGCAACGGAAAAATCGCCCTGAACGAGAAACACCTCGCCGCCCTTGTCGGCAATCGTCAAGCCGAGCTTCTCGGCGGCGTCTTGACTCGAATTGTAGTGCAGCGCCACCTTGCATTTCTGCGCTGCATAGGCCAGCGCGAGCGCCGCTCCGATGCCGGTCGACGCACCGGTGACCAGCACCGCCTTGCCGGCAAGATCGGGTATGCTGAGTGTGGTGGCTGGCACGGTTCTTCCTCCGGGAGGTCTGCCTGTCCTTCGTAGGCCCTTGCCACCCCGGTGTTCAAGCCTTTGAGCAATTCAAGGAAACGTGTGGAGCGGTTTCCCGGCAAAGCGAGTAGCGCCTTCCCTCGGGGAATTTGCGCCCAACAAACCGCTCTACGGATGCAGATAGGCGTAACCCTGGCCTTGCAGTTCGGCGAGTTTGACGACGCCGCCCTTGTCGGCGGCATGAAACCCGGCGAGCAGGTCGGGGAGCGAAATATCCATGCCTTGCATGGTGTTGGCGCAGGCATGGGGTTCCAGCCCCTGCCGCACCAGGCCGGCGAAGCGCCCGGAAATCGCGGCCGATATGCCTTTCGACTTGAAGGCCGCGAGCGCGGGACCATGCACGACCAGCACGATGTCGACATTGCCGCCGGTGCCCTCATAGTGGTTCTTGATGTTGCCGAGCACGAAATTGACCTTGTCGGTGTCGCTCAAGTGGTAGGCGACTTTTTGCCTTGCGGGCTCGGTGGCGGCTGCCTGTGCTGCCCGCAAACCGAGAAGCGTTCCGGTTCCGGCAAGAACCGCGCGGAACATATCGCGCCGACGCATGGAATCCTCCTCCGCTTGGCGGCCCGCCGCGAATTGCGTGGCTGCGGCCGCAATACTAGCATAAATTGACGTTGCGTCCTGTCGATGCGGAGGAGAGATCACATGGCGTTCAGGGCAGGGGAATGGAAGACAGTCGCCGGCGCCGGGTTTGGCGCGGCGCTGCTTGGCTTGCTTGCCGGATCGGCCTCCGCCGACGATGCGCTGAAGCTCACCGAACTCAGTCCGAACGGCGCTGATGCCTGTTTCGGCCGCGTCTATGATGCGGGGCATCTCAAGGCGCACCCGAAGCAGAAGGTGACGCGGATCTTCTTCTACTTCGGCCATGATCCGGTCAGCCGGCCGAACGAGGAACCGACCGTGAATTCCGACACGTCCTACAATGCTTTCATCGCCACCACCGTGCGCGGCGCCAAGTCGCCGGAATGGGCCGGCGGCTGGTGCAATCATGCGTCCGAGGACGGCAAGACAGGCCCGGTTCATTGCGGCATGGAATGCGACCGGACGCTTGCGTCGCTGAAGGTCGACGACAAGGGCCGGCTGTTCCTCTCGGATCTGCAGCCCGACATCTATCTCGACGCCGGTTCGGAAGAAGAGCTTGGCGCTGCGGAATATAGCAGGCAGGCACTCGGCAAGGATGACGACAATTTTCGCCTCGACCCGATCCCAGCGGCGACCTGCAAGGCGGAGTTCGCGCGCATCGATCCGGTCGACCCGGCGCTAGGCCCGCCGCTGCGCGAGCGGCTGAAGCCGGACCAGGCCTTCTGCTATGGGCGCGACTACGATGCAGCGCATCTCGCCTCGCACCCCGATCAACTCACCCGGTCGATCCGGGTTTTCCGCGGCAAGGTAGAGCTGGCGTCCTTCGCCTCGGGTGGCGACGCCGCCAACTGGCCAGACGGCGCCGACATTGCCGTTACCGTCACCACACGGCAGAAATCGGCTGAGGTTACTCAGACCTATTCCTGCCAGGGCGAAGCCGACCAGTGGCGCTGCGCGGCCAGTTCGAAGATGAGCGATTCTTCCTGCGACATCGCGCAGAAGGAGATTTTCCTCAAGCGTGGCCTCAATGGCACGATGATGCTGGCAAATCCCAACAGCGCGCTCGCGATCGTCGACCTGTGTTCGAAGGCCGCCGATGGCAAGACGAAATCCGACGACAAGGTCTATCGGCTGCAGCCGATGCCGCAATCGGCCTGCTCGCCTTGAGCTTCAATGGAGGGCGCGAATGGATAAGGCAAAAGTCTTTTGGTCTGGCGGATCGCAAGCAGTACGCATGCCGAAGAAATACCGTTTCGATACCGGCGAGATTGCAATCCGTCGCGAGGGCCGAGCGGTCGTTCTCGAACCGCTTGCGCAGGATTGGGTCTGGCTCGACAGTTTGACCGGGCCACTTGACGACGATTTTGTTGAGGCAGCTTTGGAAGGAGACTTGGCGGCGCAGACCATAGGATCCATGCGTGACATCTGAGCGCTGCTGCGGTGCAGAATTCTGTTCCGCTGCACTCTACGGACAAGGTCGCGGCATGGATCCTCGGGTCTCCGCGACGGAGCTTCGCTCCTGCTTCGCCCGTGGATGACGAAGTCGAGAAGCTTCGGTTAATTTTCCCAAGTCGCTACAGGAAATCGCCTCAGGCAAACGGCACGGCGGTTGTGCCCTTCGGCAGCTTGGCCTCGTCGTCGGGCTCGACATGGATGGTGACGCGCACCGAGGGAATTTCGGCTTTCAGCGCGTCCTCGATGCGGTCGCAGATGACATGGCTGGCGCCGACCGACATGTCTGCGTCGACGACCAGATGAAACTCGATGAAGGTGGCGCGGCCGGCGATGCGCGTCTTGAGGTCGTGCACCTCGAGCGCGCCCTTGCAATTGGCCGAGATGACGTCACGGATGCGCATGTGTTCCTGGGTGTCGACGGCGCGGTCCATCAGGCCGTTCATCGACGAGCCTATGACATGCCAGCCCTGCCACAGGATGTTCAAAGCCACGAGGACGGCAAGTGCGGGGTCAAGGATCTGCCAACCGGTCAGGATCGCTCCGACCAGGCCGCCGAAGACGCCGATCGAGGTGACCACGTCGGTCATGATGTGGTTGCCGTCGGCAACCAGCGCCGGTGATTTCTCCGCCCTGCCGGCGCGGATCAACGTCCAGGCCCAGAAGGCGTTGATGACCGTAGCGACGCCGTTGACGGCAAGACCTTCCCAGGGCTGTTCGAGCGGTGCCGGGGTCTGCCAGTGGCGCCAGACCTCGTTGAGGATCAAAAGGGCGGCGAGCACGATCAGCACGCCTTCCAGCACCGCCGAGAAATACTCGGCCTTGTGATGGCCGAAAGGGTGGTCCTGGTCGGCCGGCTTGTGGCTGACCTGGATCGCCCAGAAGGCTGCAACCGAGGCAATGACGTTGACGATCGATTCCAAGGCGTCCGAGTAGAGCGCCACCGAGCCGGTGACGTACCAGGCGGCAGCCTTCAGCGCGAGCACGACAAAAGCGACGATAATCGACCAGAAGGCGAGATTGGCGATTTTGCGCTTCGCGGCCGCCTTGGCCGCGATCGCCATCGTATTCTCGGCTTCGGCCATGATCGTCAGGCGGCCTTTTCCTTGGCCTTGCGGGGCAAGTGGGCGACGATGTTCTCGATGATGCGCATGCCGGCATTGTGGCCGAGCGTCATGATCGATTCCGGGTGGAACTGTACCGCGGCGATAGGCTCCTTGCGGTGTTCGAAGGCCATGATTATGCCGTCCTCGGTCTCGGCTGTGACGATGAAATCGTCGGGCAGGCGCACCGGATCGGCAAAGATCGAGTGGTAGCGGCCGACGGTCACTTCCTTGGGCAGGCCCGAGAAGATGATGCCGGGCTTGGAGACCCGGATGCGCGACGGCTTGCCGTGCATCGGTATGTGCAGCTGCCGCAGTTCGCCGCCATAGGCCTCTGCCAATGCCTGCAGGCCAAGGCAGACGCCGAAGATCGGCAGTTCGCGGGCGCGCGCCTTCTTGATGGTTGCGGCGCAATCGAAGTCCTTCGGCGTGCCGGGGCCGGGCGACAGCACGACGAGATCGGGTTTCAGCCGGTCGAAGACTTCCTCAGGCACCGGCGAGCGAACGGTCGAGACGTTGGCGCCGGTCTGGCGGAAATAATTGGCCAGCGTGTGGACGAAACTATCCTCGTGGTCGACCAGCAGGATGTTGACGCCGTCGCCGACGCGCGCGGTCGTGCGCTCGGTGCTGGCGGAATTGCCTGTCTTGGCGTCGCGGATGGCGGAGAGCATGGCGGATGCCTTCAGTTCGGTTTCGGCTTCTTCTTCCTCGGGAATGCTGTCGAACAGCAATGTGGCGCCGGCGCGCACTTCGGCAATGCCGTCCTTGATACGGATGGTGCGGAGCGTCAGGCCGGTGTTCATGTCGCCGTTAAAATTGACCATGCCGATCGCGCCGCCATACCAGGCGCGCGGGCTTTTCTCGTTCTGCTCGATGAAGCGCATGGCCCACAATTTCGGCGCGCCGGTGACGGTGACCGCCCAGGCGTGCGACAGGAAGGCATCGAAGGCATCCATGCCTTCGCGCAGCCGGCCTTCGATGTGGTCGACCGTGTGGATCAGGCGCGAATACATTTCGATCTGCCGGCGGCCGATGACACGCACCGAACCCGGCTCGCAGACCCGCGACTTGTCGTTGCGGTCGACGTCCGAGCACATGGTCAGCTCGGATTCGTCCTTCTTCGAGTTGAGCAGTTTCAGGATCTGCTCTGAGTCGGAAATGGCGTCGTCGCCGCGCTTGATGGTGCCCGAGATCGGGCAGGTCTCGACGCGGCGGCCGTTGACGCGCACGAACATTTCCGGCGAGGCGCCGATCAGATATTCGCCTTCGCCCAGATTGATGAAGAAGGAATAGGGCGACGGATTGATGGCTTTCAGCTTGCGCGAAATCTCGGATGGCTGCGTCTCGCAGCGCTCGTAGAACATCTGGCCGGGCACGACCTCGAACAGGTCGCCGCGCTTGAACGAATCCATCGCCTTGCGCACCAGATCCGCGTATTCGCCCGGTTCATGGTCGCCGCGCGGCGGGATGCGGTCAGGGCTCTTGAACGGCTCGGCGATTTCGTCGCGCGGCAGCCCTTCGGTCGAAAAACCCTCGCCGGCATAGTCATAGCGGTCGGTCCAGGCCTTGGCGGAATAATGGTCGACGACCAGGATCTCGTCGGGCAGGAAAAGCACCAGGTCGCGCTGGCTTGGCTTGCGCTCGAGCTTGTAGTCGACCGGGTCGAACTGGAAGGCGAGGTCGTAGCCGAAAGCGCCGTAGAGACCGAGATTGGCGTCTTCCTCGGTCCTGAACAGAGCGGTGATGGCGCGCAGCACCGTGAAGACTGAAGGGACGCGGCTGCGCTCCTCCTCGGTGAAGACACGGCCGGGCTTGGCGACATCGAGGCGGATGAGTGTCTTCGACGTCTCGGCGATGGTGACATCCGCCTGGCTGGCGAGCGCCTTGCCGATGACCGGCAGCAGCGCCTCGCCACGGCGGTTCAGCGCCTCGATGCGCATGGCACGGCCGCGCGCCGAGATAACCAGAGGCGGATCGATGATGGCGGTGTCCCAGCGCGTGTAGCGGCCGGGATATTCATAGTTCGAGGAAAATACAGCGCCGCGGCGCGAATTCAGGCCGTCAACGTAAGCGTCGATCGCGCCCGCATAGGGCCGGTCGTGGCGCGCGCGCGTGATGGTGATGCCACCCGCGGTCACGAAACTTTCCGCGCCGTTTTCCAGAAGCTTTATCGTCATTGCCGTCTCCATCAGCGTCTTGGGGCAACGGACCCGGGAATGGCTTGGAAAAAACAAATGGCCGCCCGGACTTTCCGTTGCGGCCACCCTCTCTTTTCACGCGCACGTGTTCGAACAGGCCGCTGTCAGCAGGCCCACCACCAAATGGTCTTGATCGAACGCATGTTCATGGCGAAAATCCATAGCCGCGAAAAACCGGATGCGCAACTGATTTGAAAAGCCTGTCCGGTGGCCGCCGCTTCAGCGTCTCATGGCACATCGCCAGGGCGGACAGTGCCGCTTAGACTGTTCCTCTAACAGCAGGAGACGGGAAAACACCATGACCGAGCAGATCGAGCGTGCGCGGACGTTCCATTCCCTCCACGTCAAGGGAAACCCGATCGTTCTCTACAACGTCTGGGATCCGGGTTCGGCCAAGATCGTCGAGAAAGCGGGCGCCAAGGCGATCGCCACCGGAAGCTGGCCGGTGGCTGCCGCGTTCGGCTATGCCGATGGCGAGAAAATCCCGCTGGAGCTGGCGCTCGACAACATCAAGCGCATCGTCACTGCCGTCGACCTGCCGGTGACCATGGACCTCGAGGGCGGCTACGGCGTCGATCCGGAGATTGTGGCTCGCACGGTGACGTTGGCGCTACGGGCCGGCGCTATCGGTTTCAATTTCGAAGACCAGGTTGTCGGCGGCACCGGCCTGCACGACATTTCTGTTCAGGTAAAACGCATCGAAGCTGCGGCAGCGGCCGTCAAGGCCTCCGGCATACCGGCGTTCATCAACGCCCGAACCGACATCTTCCTCAAGGCGAAACCGGATGCGCATGACGACGTCCTGCTCGACCAGGCCATCGAGCGCGCGCAGGCCTTCGAAAAAGCCGGCGCACACGGCTTCTTTGCGCCGGGTCTTGGCGATGAGGACCTGATCGAGACGCTCTGCAAGGCAATCGCGTTGCCGGTCAATATCATCGCGCTGGCGCATGTACCGCCGCGTCAGCGGCTGGCCGAACTGGGTGTCGCCCGCATCAGCCACGGCCCGGTGCCTTACCGGCAGATGGCCGAATGGCTGGAGGCCAAGGCTAGGCAGGCCATTTCTGGCTAGATCAATCCTCTAGCGTCCCCGATCGGGCGTCGGTGCTCTTCCTGTCGCCGACCAGCTTCAGAAGATCCTCGCCGGCGCGAATAATGCGGCGAGAGCGGCGGGTCAGGATGATGCCGTCCTGCGGCGCGAAAATTTCGGTGCGGCCGTCGGCTTCACCCGGCGCATGGATGATGGTGGCGAGGCGCGCTCCCTTGGCAACACGGTCGCCCGGCTTCACGTCGTAGAGCACGGCACCGGCCCGTGGCGCCGGCATCATGTCGATGTTTTCCAATGGCGCCACGAAGCCGGTGAAAGGACCCGGCGCGGGCAGGGTGCTATCGGCGATCACGCCGCGCGCCACCAACAGCCGGTAGAGGCCGTCGGCGTCGGCGGCGGCCAGGGCACCGTCGACATCGAGGATGCCGCGATATTCGACGGTGGTGGCGACGCGGCGGTCGAGCTTGGCCATTTCGGCGGGGACGTTCTGGTAGGGCATGATCGAGGCGCCCTCGAAGGTGCCGTCGGTGTCCTCGCTCCACAGCACGACCGCATTGACGCCCATGGCGGCGGCGCAATCGGCCATGGCAGGCCACAGGCTGGTGTGGACGTAGAGATAGGCGAGGCCCTCGTCATCGCAGTGCAGGTCGAGCACGATGTCATGGCCGAGCGAGAGCTGCACCAGCCGCGTCTTCAGCCGCTGGTCGACGCTGCCAAGGGTGGTGTCGGGCAAGAGCGCTGTGTCGGGCGCGGCGAGCAGCGGAAAGCCGCGGTTGAAATTGGTGCGCGTGCCCAGATGGAAGCGGCCCTGATGCTCGCCGAAATGATATTGCGCCCGGCCGATCGGATTGGCCCAGGGCACGACGGTGAGATTGCCCTTGATGCGGCCTTCGGCCTCCGCCCTGGCAAGCATCGGCATCAGCGCGTCGATGGCGACGACGCCCGGCAACTCGCCGGCGTGGAGTGCCGCCTGCAGATAGGCCGAAGGAGCAGCCTTGTCGGAACCAGTGAAGCGGAACAGCGGGAATTCGTAGGAAACCCCTTCGCTTTCGCCGGCGATGCGCTCGATCGATTTCTGCATGACTTCTTCCATCAAGAGCGAGAGACATGCGATTTGAAGGCGCCGATGTCGATTGGTCCAGCCCGCCGCGCTATGGGCGCAAGAGGCTATTCAGCCGGAAGCGGGATGACCGGCGCGCGCCGGTCCAGCGCCTGCGACAGCACGGCGACGGTGACCGCCAACAAAGCTAGTGCTGCGCCGACCAGCGGCAAATTGGCATAGGAAACACCGGCGGACAGGGCCACGCCGCCGATCCAGGCGCCGCTGGCATTGCCGACATTGAAGGCGCCCTGGTTCAGCGTGGCGGCGAGGTTCGGCCCCTCGGAAGCGGCCTCGACGA
This sequence comes from Mesorhizobium sp. WSM4809, assembly GCF_055811655.1. Taxonomy (NCBI): domain Bacteria; kingdom Pseudomonadati; phylum Pseudomonadota; class Alphaproteobacteria; order Hyphomicrobiales; family Phyllobacteriaceae; genus Mesorhizobium; species Mesorhizobium sp. WSM4809. The sequence continues at coordinate 176,779 of NZ_JBVVQW010000002.1, read as the reverse complement.
CCCGGATCTGCAGCGGCGGGACGACGACGAAGATCAGCAGACCCCACAGGAAGACGATGCCGACGGCAACGCTTGCGATTGCGCCGAACTGCCTGAAGCCAACGAAGAGCAGGGCCATCAGCAGCAGCGTGCCGATCACTGTCGGCATCAGTTTCCAGTCGGCCAGTCTGCCGCCGATAATGTTGCCAATGGTCATGCCCGCGCCGAACAGCAGCAGAACCCACGTGACTGCGGAGGTCGACAAGCCCGACACCTCGGTGAGGTAGGGTTTGATGTAGGTGAAGACGGTGAACAGGCTTGCGGAAGTCAGCGCCGCGATCAGCATCGCCAGCCAGACCTGCAGCTTGCCCAGCACGCGCAGTTCGCCGCGCAGGCCGCCACCGCTTGGCTGGGCGACATCGGACGGCACCAGCCAGGCGATCGCTGCCACCGAGATCAGGCCGATACCGACCACGGCAACGAAGGTGGAGCGCCAGCCGAACGCTTCGCCAAGTGCGGTTCCGGCGGGAACACCCAGGATGTTGGACAGCGTCAGCCCGGCGAACATCAGCGCGATGGCGCTGGCCCGTTTGTTGCGCGGTACCAGGCTGGCGGCAACGACCGAGCCAATGCCGAAGAAGGCGCCATGGCCGAAAGCGGTGAAAACGCGCGCGGCCATCAGCGTCCAGTAGTTGGGCGAGATGGCGCAAAACAGATTGCCGATGACGAACAGGACGGCCAGCCCGACCAGCACCGGCTTGCGCGGCAAATGCGCGGTGGCCATTGCGACGATCGGGGCGCCGAAGACGACACCCAGCGCATAGCCGGTGACCAGCAGGCCCGCCGAAGGGATCGACACGCCGAGGTCGGCTGCGACCTCGGGCAGCAGGCCCATGATGACGAATTCGGTGGTGCCGATGCAGAAGGACGCAATGGCAAGCGCAAGGATCGGCAAGGGCATGGGGCGTCCAGACTGAATCGGTTCAAATTGAAACTGCGCGAAGGACGCCACCGTGCGCAAGCTGCATTGCTGCGATGCAGAAAGGAAGAGCTTTGAAATGGGGTCGCCAACAGGCTGTCAGGCCAGCGGCTTCAATTCCTGGGCAATGGTTGGCAACAGCTCCGAGACATTCGGGTGGATGTGCACGGCACGCGCCAGCGTGTCGACGGGCGCCTTGGCGTACATCAGGTCGAGTACGCAATGGATAACCTCGTCGCCGCCGGGGCCGAGCACCGAGCAGCCGAGGATCTGCCTGGTGTCGGCGTCGACCAGAATCCTCATGAAGCCCTGCGTCTCGCCCTTTTCGATAGCGCGGCCGACGCGGGTCATCGGCCGCTGGCCGACCAGCGCGCGACGGCCGGATTTCTTCACCGCGGCCTCGGTCATGCCGCAGCGGCCGAGCGGTGGGTCGATGTAGAGCGCATAGGCTTCGATGCGATCACTGACCTTGCGCGGATCGTTGTCCAGCAGGTTGGCGGCGACGATCTCGTAGTCGTTGTAGGAGGTGTGGGTGAAGGCGCCCCTGCCGTTGCAGTCGCCCATCGCCCAGATGCCGGGCACGCTGCTGCGCAACTGGTCGTCTACAGAGACGAAGCCGCGCTTGTCGACCTCCACGCCAGCCCTCTCCAGGCCGAGGTCATCGGTGTTGGGCGTCCGCCCCAGAGCCAGCAGCACGTGCGAGCCGACCGCCGGCGGTTTGCCGGCGGAGAAGGTCACGGCAATGTCCTGGCCCTGTCTGGCGAAAGCGATGTCGTCGGCGCCGACATGGACCGTGATGCCCTCGTTTTCGAGGATCGACAGGATGGCGGCGGAGACATCCTCGTCCTCGCGGCCGGTCAGGCGTGGGCTCTTCTCGATGACGGTGACTTCGCTACCGAAGCGGCGGAACATCTGTGCGAATTCGAGCGAGATGTAGCTGCCGCCGACGACGATGAGATGGCGCGGCAGCACGTCGAGATCCATCATCGAGGAATTGGTCAGATAGTCGATGTCGTGGATGCCGGGAAGGTCTGGGACCGAGGCTCGGCCGCCGGTGTTGAGGAAGATCTTTTCGGCGGTCAGCAGATCGTCGCCGACGCGCACCGTGTTGGCGGATTCGAAACGCGCATGGCCGCGATAGAGGGTGCATTTGTCCATGCCGGCAATCCAGGTCTCGAGATTGGTGCGGGCGTCGATCGTCACCTTGTCCTTGCGCGCCTTGATCCTGGCATAGTCGACCCCGACGGGGCCACTGAGCGTCACGCCATAGTCGGCGGCGCGGCGCGCCAGATGCGCGGCATAGGCACTGGCGACCATGGTCTTGGTCGGCATGCAGCCGGTGTTGACGCAAGTGCCGCCGACCAGCTTGCGCTCGATCAGCGCCACGCTCATGCCGGCGGCCGTCAGCCGGCCGGCCAGCGGAGGGCCAGCCTGTCCGGCACCGATGATGATGGCGTCGAAAGCTTTCGTCGTCATGCCACCGCCGCTACGATCAGCAGGCCGCCGATGATCGCCACCGCGTCCTCGATGAAGGCGGCGGGCGGATCCTTGCCGAAGGCGGCTGCGAGCCGGCCGCGAGCTTCAGCGCCGCCCAGCGTGCCGATGACAGCGCCGATGGCGCCGGCAATCAAGCCGCCGATGGTGGCGCCGCCTGTCGCGCCGATCACCGCGCCGGTGAAGGCGCCCATGGCGATGCGGGCGCCGAATTGCTGCGGCACTTTACGGCTCGGCGTCGACGGCAACTGGTCGGTGACCAGTTCGACGATGGCCAGGATGGTGAAGATGCCGACAGCCGCCCAGTGACTCATGAAGCTCGCCCAGGTGCCGGCAACCGGCAGCCAGCCGAGATAAGCGCCCCAGGCAACGGCAGCCGGCGCCGTCATGGCGCGAAGACCGGCAATGACGCCGATCAGAAGTGCGAGAATGTAGAGCATGGTCGATCCCCCTCGATCACCCGGGCCAGGACGGCCTTGAGACGCAGGCTACCATAGGTCCAATATTTGACCAGTACTTGCATCGGCGCTTTTCTGTTGGCCGCACTTGTGCTTTTGAAGGACGTGAACTGGAGACCGCGTCATGGCCGAAAGCGAGCGCGTGAAGATGGCGGCCGGCGAATGGTACACCTGCCTCGATGATGAGCTGGAGTCCTTGCGTGTGGTAGCGCGTGACGCGGTGTTCGAGCACAATTGCCTGCCGCCGCGGCAGCGCGGCAATCTCGGGTCGGGCTTGAAAGCTTTACTCGGCAACGCCGGCGAGGGTGCCCGCATCGAGGCGCCGTTTCACTGCGCCTATGGTTTCAACATCTTTCTCGGCGACGGCGTCTTCCTCAATGCCGGCTGCACCATCCTCGACACGGCGAGTGTGCGCATCGGCAAGGGAACGCTGCTCGGTCCCAATGTGCAGATTTATTGCGCCGAGCATCACAAGGAGGTCGCTGGGCGGCAAGCTGGACTGGAGATCGCCAAGCCGGTCGAGATCGGCGCCAATGCGTGGATCGGCGGCTCAGCCGTCATCCTTGGCGGCGTCAGCATCGGTGAAGGTGCCATCGTCGGCGCGGCGCGGTGGTGACGCGCGACGTGGCTGCGAACACCACGGTGGTCGGCAATCCGGCACATCGGGTCAAGCGGGACTGAATAGATCAGGACGACAGAACGTACGTCATGCGCTCGCCCTGGTCGGTCCTTCTGGAGAATTCGCGCCGATATTGCGCCGGCGATGTCCTCAGCCTTGCGGCGAAATGCTGGCGCAGCGAGGTGGCGCTGCCGAAGCCGGCTTCGAAGGCGACCATGTCCATCGACTTTTTGGTCGCCTCCAGCAACCGTTGCGCCAGTTCTATCCGTTGGCTGGTCAGCCAATCGCCGAAACTGGTGCCGATCGATTTTTGGAAGCGGCGGGTAAAGGTGCGCCGGGTCAGGCCGGCGGCCTCGGCGACGCTATCCAGGCTATGCGTCTCTCCGAGCGCCGCGCGAACCGCGTCGAGGGCTTGGGTGAACCGGTCGGCGTCCGCGCTTCTTTCCACCGGATGCTCGATGAATTGCGCCTGGCCGCCCTGCCGATGCGGAGAAAGGACGATCTGGCGGGCGAGCCGCAGTGCCGCTTCCGCGCCGTAGCGGGCGCGCACAATGTGGAGACAGCAGTCCAGACCGGCGGCGACGCCGGCCGAGGTCACGATGTCACCATTGTCGACATAGAGCACCGAGGCATCGACGGCGACGTCGGGGTGGAGTTTCTGCAACTGTTCGGAATAGGCCCAGTGCGTCGCGGCACGACGGCCCGAAAGCAGCCCGGCCGCGGCAATGGCGAAGGTTCCAAGGCACAGGCCGACGATCAAGGCGCCGCGTTGGTGCGCCCGGCGCAACGCCTCCATCAGCGGCGGCGATGCCGGTTCGCCGAGATGATGCCAGCTTGGAATGATGACGATATCGGCGCCGTCGAGCCCTTCGAGCCCATGCGGCGCGGCAATTGTCAGTCCGGCCTCGGTGTGGATCGGGCCGGGCTTGACCGCGCAGATGCGGAAGTCGAAGCGCGGCAGGCCCAGCGCCGTCCTGTCCTCTGCGAAGACCAGGCACGGTACGGAAAGATGGAACGGGCTGATGCCGTCGAAGGCGAGTACGGCAATGATCGGGTCGGTCATGGGTGCTTCCGGCAGTTGAATGCGGATTGTCCCAATTCTTTCGAATGATGTCAATCGGGCCACTTTCGACTGTCGCGGAGTCCGCCTATTTTCGGTCCATCACATTCAAGCCGGAAAGGAAAACACCATGTCTGACCCAGCCAACACCACGCCACGCCGGGCGCTGATCGTCGTCGATGTGCAGAACGATTATGATGGCGGCAGTCTTGCCATCCAGCATCCGCCGTTCCGCGACAGCGTCGTCCATGTGGCGCGGGCGATGGATGCAGCGACTGCTGCCGGCATCAAGGTGGTGGTCGTCAAGCAGATGGCGCCCGAGACATCGCCGATCTTCGCCGGGGGAAGCCATGGCGGCGAACTGCATCCCGAAATCGCCAGGCGTGGGCGCGACCATTATGTCGAAAAGAACCTGCCCTCCGCCTTCACCGGCACCGACCTCGAGGACTGGCTGCGCGCCAACGCCATCGATACGATCACGGTGGTCGGCTACATGACGCACAATTGCGACCTGTCGACCATCATCCACGCCGTGCATATGGGCTTTGCCGTCGAGTTCCTGTCGGATGCGACCGGATCGGTGCCTTACGCCAACAGCGCCGGCTACGCCTCGGCCGAGGAGATCCACCGCGTGGTCACGATCATCCTGCAGTCGCGCTTTGCCGCCGTGCTCAAGACCGCCGAATGGGTCGAGTGCCTGAAGACCGGCGCGCTGCCGGAACGCGACACCATCTTCGGCTCCAACCAGCGGGCGCTGTCACGCAGCGCCGCGTAGGGACTATCTGAAAACAGAAAGGGCGCCCCCGCGCGGCGGGGCCCGTTGTGGTGGAAAATAACGGTTGGAGAACCCGCCGTGGATGGGGGCCCAGGCGGTGAGGGAGCTGGTTTACGAGGACGGCCGCCGCCGTAGGCCGGGCATGGTCATGACCTCGCCGCAGATGATGACGACGAAGCCCGCACCTGCCGAAAGCCTGACCTCGCGCACCGGCACCGTGTGGCCGGTCGGCGCGCCGCGCAGGTTCGGGTCGGTCGAGAACGAGTACTGCGTCTTGGCCATGCACACCGGCAGGTGGCCGTAGCCGGCGTCTTCCCAGGCCTTGAGCTGGTCGCGCACCGACTTGTCGGCGATCGCTTCCGAGCCGCGATAGATACGCTGGACGATGGTGTTGATCTTCTCGAACAGCGGCATCGCATCGGGATAGAGCGGCGCGAACTGCGAAGCACCGGATTCGGCCAGTGCCACCACCTTGTTGGCGAGATCCTCGATGCCGGCCGAGCCGTGCGCCCAGTGCTTGCACAGGATCGCCTCTTCGCCCATCGAGGCGACATAGTCCTTCATCGCCTGGATCTCGGCGTCGGTGTCGGAGTAGAAGTGGTTGATCGCGACCACCGCCGGCACGCCGAACTGGCGGATATTCTCGATGTGGCGGCCGAGGTTGGCGCAGCCCTTCTTCACCGCCTCGACGTTTTCCTTGCCGAGGTCTTCCTTCTTGACGCCGCCATTCATTTTCATGGCGCGCACGGTGGCGACAATGACGGCCGCCGCCGGCTTGAGGCCTGCCTTGCGGCACTTGATGTCGAAGAACTTTTCAGCACCGAGGTCGGCGCCGAAGCCGGCTTCGGTGACGACGTAGTCGGCGAGCTTGAGCGCCGTCGTGGTGGCGACGACCGAGTTGCAGCCATGCGCGATGTTGGCGAACGGGCCGCCATGCACGAAGGCCGGGTTGTTCTCCAGCGTCTGCACCAGGTTAGGCTGCATGGCGTCCTTGAGCAACACGGCCATGGCGCCGTCGGCCTTGAGGTCGCGGGCATAGACGGCCGACTTGTCGCGGCGATAGGCGACGATGATGTCGCCGAGGCGCTTTTCCAGGTCCTTCAGGTCGGTCGACAGGCACAGGATAGCCATCACTTCCGAAGCAACGGTGATGTCGAAGCCGCCCTCGCGCGGGAAACCGTTGGCGACGCCGCCGAGCGAGCAGATGATCTCGCGCAGCGCCCGATCGTTCATGTCCATGACGCGGCGCCAGACGACGCGGCGGGTGTCGATGCCGAGCTCATTGCCCCAGTAGATGTGGTTGTCGATCAGTGCGGAAAGCAGATTGTGCGCCGTGGTGATGGCATGGAAGTCGCCGGTGAAGTGAAGGTTCATGTCCTCCATCGGCACGACCTGCGCGTAGCCGCCGCCGGCAGCGCCGCCCTTGACGCCGAAATTCGGGCCTAGCGAGGCCTCGCGGATGCAGACGATCGCCTTCTTGCCGATGCGGTTCAGGCCGTCGCCAAGGCCAACCGTAGTCGTGGTCTTGCCTTCGCCGGCCGGCGTCGGGTTGATGGCGGTTACGAGGATCAGCTTGCCGTCCTTGTTGCCCTTCACCGACTTGATGAATTCGGCTGATATCTTGGCCTTGTCGTGGCCGTAGGGCAGCAGGTGTTCGGTCGGAATGCCGATCTTCTGGCCGATCTCCTGGATCTGCTTTTTCCTGGCGCCGCGCGCGATCTCGATGTCGGACTTCACTTCGGCCATGACGGCTTTCCTCTGGATTGAACGGTGGAGGGGACGGGTTTGATCTTACTGGCAAGCAGGTTGGAACCGGGCGCGGGCATGTTCTAACCCTGTCGCTGCCGCGGCGTCAATTTGTATGCAACTATGTTTCCTCTAGAGAAAATCCTCTGCGGGCCGGCCGACCTGGCGTCGGTTTTTCCTGGCTCCGTTTCCGCGCCGTATAGAAGCCAGAGGATGCGTCGTTCCGCCGTCTCAAAACAGCCGCACAATGCACGGAATGCGACAGAGGCGACGGCGCAAATTCGCCATCGCCTGGTCCCTAATGGAACAGCGTTACTGCGTCAGCACGTTGCTGATTTCGACCATGTTGGAGCGCACCCTGAGCACATAGAAGCCCATCGTCGTCAGGTGCGTCGGCAGCAGCCATCCATCCTCGCGGCCATTGGCGATGATGAAGGGCTGGATGCGCAGCGCCGAGACGAACTGCGCGTCCATCGTGTCCCACAGGCTCTGCAGATGCTTTTCCTTGATGACGTCCTCGAAGTCGGCCTGGGCGCCCTTCATCAGGCCGTAATAGGCGTAGAGTTGGCCGTAGGCGAACCAGTAACGATCGTCAGCGCGGAAATCGAACCAGCCATTGTTGTGGTTTTCCGCGCGTTCCTTGAGGATGGCCGAGGTCGAGCCGATGTCGGATGCGATGCGGTCGATATATTGCTTCAGATTGTCGGCGCGAGCATCGAAGGTCGCCTGGCAGGTGGCAAGTCGTGCGTTGAAGGAGCGCAGCTTGCGCACCGCGTCGCGGTAGTAGCTCGGCGTCGGCGTCTTCGGGCCGAACGGGCTCACCCCGAAATACCAGGTGTATTCGTCGAATTGCAGATTGCCGCGAGCATCCTGCAGATCAGCATCAATCTGCGATGTGGTACGGACCCGGCCGAGATTGTCGGCGAGTTCGGTCGCCGTGCGCCGCACCGCCTGATTGATGCCGCGCTGGAAGGAGGCCTTGTTGTCCATCCACGGCGTGTGGTCCCAGTCGATACCGAACAGGCCCAGCTTGTAGAGGATCATCGACGAGATCCAGGCATTCTGGTTCACGTTGAAGTCGGTCAGGTCAGCGGCGATCTGGGCAATGCCGGAGTTGCCGCAGGTCTTGGCGGTGTCGGTTCCGGCACCGGCGGCGACCTGTTCACCGGCGGAGACGTTGCGCTTCTCGAATGTGTAGGTGCTGGGATAATTGGGGTTGAAGTTGGTCCACCACTGGGTGGCGTAGAAGAAGTTTGCATAGAGGCCGATCAGCACCAGCAGAGCGAGGCCGACCACGGCCTTGAGGATCCAGCCGCGCTGCGTGTACCAGCGTCCGGCCCACAGGAACGGCCACAGGACGACACCGATCAGGAGGCCGATGCCGCGGCCGATCCACTGGAAAATACGGGTGAAGAAATTCACGATCGGATCGAGCATGGCTGTGTCACCCCCTCAAAGCATGATGCCAAAAAGTTGCAGACTTTTGGATAACATCATACGCCAAAACAAGAAGTTAGAACGAAATAACGGTTCATTTCGTTCTAGTCAGTCAGGCCGTAGAGGCGTGTGCGAAACGCCACCTTGTCCTTCAAATATGTGGTTTTGAGAACGTCCACAACATGCGATCGCCAGGCGTCGCTGAAGCCGTCATAGTCCTTGTAGAAGCCGTCCTTGTTGAAGATGTAGCGCGAGACGAAGTCCGACGGCACGAAATCCGAGATCAGCCGGTTGGTCAGCCAGGCGTCGGGGTGGTCTGGCTTGGCGCGGATCACCAGGAAACGCTGCTGCGGGAAGACATCCTCGATCTTCAGGTGGCCGAGCTGGGCGATCTCGCGCTTGGCGGCGTTGAGGAAGGGAAAATTGCCGTCCCTGGTGATCAGGTCGGCATGGCTCTGGATCCAGGTCTGCAGCCAGACCTTGTCGACATTGGTCAAATTGCGGTTCGGCTCGGCGTCGCGGATCAGCGCGCGCACCACCATCTCGGCCCGGTGCTCGAGATAGCCCGAGGCCTCGACCCAGGAGGCACGCGGCAGCTCGATGCGGCCGGTGGTGGCGAGGAACTTGAACACCTTGTCGGCGTCGTTGATCGAGAGATAGCTGACCTGCCACGGCCGCGAGCGGCGAAAACCGGGGGCGGCCGGATCGCTGATCACCGTCGTCACATCCGGATCGACGAACACGTAGAGCCCGCCGAAATGCCTGGTCCAGTAGGCGTTATGTCGGAAGATCACCTGGTCGGGTACCAGCGCGTTCTCGCGGATGTCGCCGCAGATCTTGGCGAGCTCGACCATGCGGGTCAGCATGGCGTTGTCGCGCCAGGCATCTGGCTCCTGCTTCAGCCGGTCCACGAGCTTGCCGAGTTCGGCTGCCTTGCCCAGCACATCCTCAGCCGACAGCACCTTGAATTCGACCTGGCTGATCGACAGCAAATCCTCGATGTCGTTGACCTTGGGAATGGAATCCTCGATCTCGCCGTAGATGACGTCTTTGATCGTCAGCGCATCGATGGCGCGCCGGTTCCTGGACATGAACTCGAACATGAGTTGCGAGGTGTTGGAGAAGGCGGTGTGCACCACCGGCAGGTCGATCTGCGACGGCGTCAGGATGATGAAACGGCGGTTGACCTCGTTGGGATCGAGATAGTCATAATCGTCACATTCCTCGGCCACTTCGGGCGAGAAGCCGGTGCGGTCGATCTGGAAGCTCTTCAGTTTCGTCGGCTTCAAGCCGAATGCGGCCAGCGCCTTGTTGTAGCGCTGGATCAGGTGCGGCTCGTCGACCGTCAGCAGCCGGCCATAGATTAGCTCGTTGTCGCGCAAGAGATCGGGTTTCTTGGCGGGGCTCATCTTCCCTTCTCCCCGTTTACGGGGAGAAGGTGCCCGAAGGGCGGATGAGGGGCGGCGCAGACGCTCATCATCTTTCCTCCGACGTTGAAGCTGGCAAAAACTTCACATCGACAGCAATCATTTTCCGATCGAGTCGACCATCCAGCGCAGCAACAATCGTATCCAGCACGCTCTTACGGCTCGTCAAAACATCAGCGTGCCAAACCCTCAACACCGACCAGCCGTTCCTGTTCATCGTCTCATCCCTGTATCGATCGTGGGGCCGATTTGCATGCTGACTTCCATCGACTTCCACTACCAGATTAGCCTCACGGCAGGCGAAGTCTGCGAAATATGGGCCGACCGGGAGCTGACGGATAAACTTGTGGCCATTCAGCCGCCTTCCACGCACTTCGTGCCACAGCCATTCCTCGGCATCATTCTCGACTTTCCGAAGCTGCCGGGCGGGCTTGCTACCTTTGGCTCATTACTGCCTCGCACAGCGCTGCCCCTCATCCGCCCTTCGGGCACCTTCTCCCCGTGAACGGGGAGAAGGAAGAGGTGCCAGGCTCACGCATTCCATAGCCCCTTTTTCTTCATCTCCTCCATCTCGCGCGCGGCTCGCTCGCGCAGGCGGGCGTCGCGCAGCAGTTTTTGCACGGCGGAGTCGTCGGACTTGTCGGAATAGCGGAACTCCGAGTCGGCATAGCGGTTGATCTCCTGCATGACCATGTCCATCGAGAACGGCCCGCGCAGTTCCTCGATCATCGCTTTCTTCTCGTCGTAGCCCTTGTGCATGAAGACCTCCGGCTTCTCGAACCAGTCGTCGGGAAGCTCGATGTCCATGGCGCGCATCTTGATAGCGTCGGTGACGTTCTTGATGGCGCGGCCGGTGAAGCGGGGCTCGGCATCCTTGATCAGGTGCAGATAGGTGCCGATGTCGGCCATCGATTTCGGTGCGCCGTTCTCCTTCATGTAGCGCTCGTAGACCTTCATCAGCCCGTCTTCTTGCGGCCTCTCGTGCTCCTCATAGGCTTCGGTCACGGCGCGCTGGATTTCCTGCGCGGCGTAGAGATCGTGGTCGCCGAGCGGGATCTTGTGGTTTTTTCCCGCCAGCAGGACAAAAATGTCGATGTAGTCGTTGCGGCTCTGCGGCCCGTCGACCAGCCAGCGGGCGCCGGCGCGCTGGCGCAGCGCGTCGTCGACATTTTCGGGATAGTTGGAGAACATGCCGAACGAGCAGTTGCCGCGCACCACGGTCGCGGCACCGGCGAAGGCATCCATCAAGACGCCGGTGATTTCCTGCTGGCCGGCCGAGGCGCGGTCGTCTGAGCGGCGCGCCGCCACCTGGTCGATGTCGTCGATGGTCCCGAATCCGATGACGCGCGGGTTCAGCACATTGTTGATGAACTGGCGGCAGTTCTGGCCTGATTTGCCCTGATAGGACGAGATCTGGTCGACGCCGAAATTCTCGTAGGCGAAGGGATAGCCGGCGACCTGGCAATAGCCGTTGACGAGGCCGGCGATCATCTGGATCAGCGTCGTCTTGCCGGTGCCGGGGGCGCCGTCGCCAATGAAGGTGAACAGGAAGCCGCCGAGTTCGACGAACGGATTGAGTTCGCGCTCGAAGTCGTAGGCCATCAGCATCTTGGCGAGCTTGACCGACTGGTATTTGGCGATGTGGTTGCCGACGACCTCTTCCGGCTTCTTGAATGTCATCACCAGCGGTTTTGAACGCTTGCCCGGCGCGACGTCGAAACCATCGAGGGTGAAATCGTCGGCATCGATACGGATATGCGCGTTCTCGAACGGGCCGATGCCGTCGAAGCGGCCCTTGCGGGCCAGAAGCCCGTCGATGGCGACGCGGGCGAAGGCGCGCGCCCTTGTCATCAGGTCGGCGTCGTCGGACGATCCCGAGATCGCCTTGTCGAGGCCTGCCAGGATCGACTTCACCGCATCCTGCGGCGTATCGAACAGGAAGTCCGGTTCGGGACTGTCGTTGGGCGCCTCGCCGTCGCTGTCGATCAGCTGGAACAGGTAGGAGGCGAGGCTGAAGGCCGAAATGTAAGCCGAGGCCGACAGAAGCTTCTTGAAGGTGGACGCCTCGTCGCCCTCGAGCGGCGCGCGGGTGTTCTTGGCCTGCAGACTTTCAAGGTCCGAGCCCTCGGCAAAGACGTCCGATATTGCCAGCGCGATCGCCGTGCCGCGCCGGGCGCGAAACAGGAGCGTGTGCTGCGGGATGGTCAGCAGCTGGTCGTCGGGATGAACGGCGCCGACGGTCTTGGCCAGCTCGACCTCGCGCGTGCGGCGCACCGAACCGGCCGAGACGGTCGAAACGAAGCGGCGGTTGGTGCCGGCAAGTGCTGTGCCGGAGGAGCTAGACGGGTCCTCCGGCACGACGACGCGGGTGATGAAGCTCTGCGCGGTGGCGCGGTGCTTCTCGATGGCGGCTTCCGGGATGGTGGTCAGGCCGGTATCCATGAAGGGTGCTCCGTGGTGTGACGGTCAGACGTCTGAGATGACCTGTCCGTTCGACAGAATGTGAACCTTGTAGCCGGCAAAGATCTTCTGCGCCTCGCCGGCGGCGTAGAGCGCCTGATAGGCCTCGTGCGGGATCAGCGCATGGTTTTCGTAGCTCGACACGCCCTGGCGCGCGGCTTCCAGATCGTCGGTGTTGATGAAGAATTCCTGCGTCGTCTTCTCGCTGGAAAACAGCCCCTTGCGGCCGGGTTTCTCGGCCTTGGAATAGACCTCCTGGATGGTCCAGGTCAGCAGCCAGGCATTTTCGGGCTTGCGCACCTTGGCCAGGACTTCGGTCACCGTCGAATTGTTGTCGGTGATGCCAGCCGAATAGAACGGGCCGAGCACGACGCGGCGCAGCTGCTTGGGATGCAGCGGCTCGAAATCCTTGTCGAGATTGACCGCGATGGTCGCCGGCGACAGCGTGTAGGCGGAGTTCTTCTCGGTGAAATCGTCGAAACGGTGGGCAAGCTCGGGATTGAGCAGGCCATCGACCGGCAGAGGAATGTCGATCGTCTCGTTCAGCTTGCCGTTTCTGTCGACGAGCTGGCGGATCATCGTTTCGGACGAATCCTCCACCGTCACCATGTAGACCAGAGGCAGGTTGGCGCTGCCGTCGAACGTCGCCCAGTGGACGAGATAATAGGGCCGCCCCGTCTTCGGATTGACCGAGACCTTGGCCGTTTGCGCCAGGGTGAACGGGCCGAACGTGTTCTCGCTTTTCACGTCCTCGAGATAAAGCCGCTCGGCTATCGACTTCTGCAGCGCCGCGGGGAATTCCTTGTGGCGCAGGATGAAGTCGGCCATCTCCTCGCGCAACTCGCCGGCGAGCGGAATGTTGGCAAGCCGCGCGTCGGCCTGGCGTCGGTCGTTTTCCAGTTCGAGCAGGTTCTGGAACACCGGAAATCCGCTTTCGGCGCGCGAAATGCGGAATGTGTCCATGAAGCCCAGCCGGTTGCGCCAGCAGGAAAACGACTTGTCGAGCCTGGCGATGTGTTCGGCGACGATCTTGGCGACGATGCCGTGCCGGTAGAGCGGCGAGCGATCGTCGCGCATGAACACTTCAAGGCCGCTGAGCGCGGCCGTGATGGCGGAAAAATACCGTGCCGCCGCTTCGTTTTCGGGGGTCATGCCTGGTCGCTCGCGGGCAGTGCTGTCACCCTTAAGACTGCACGTAGTTAGCCGAATTGTGCTTCTTCAGCACCTCGTCGAAGCGGCGGGCGAAGGCATCGTCGGCCAGCTTCTTGCGGCGCTGGATATCGGCGGTGGCGACCATGTTCTTCTCGTGCATCTCAAGCAGGTCACCGATGTGCTTTTGCGAAGCAGCACCGATACCGGCCATGGTTTCCTCGGCGGTGTTGTCGACCTGGCTGCCCAGCGTGTTGATCTTGTGGGCGACGTCCTGCTGGGCGGCGGTCTTCAGCGAATCTTCCAGCGCTTTGTAGAGCACGATGCGCTGCTCGGTATCGATGGTCAGCTTGTTGATCAGCGTCGATTGCGCGGCGATCTGGTTGTTGAGCGAATCGACGAAGGTCTGGAACATCGAGGTGTAGCGCTCGAGCGTCTGGCTCTCGGCCAGCAGTTCCTGCTCCTTGGCCTGCTTTTCGTTGTATTCCGTCGCCAGCTTGGAGCGTTCGCCTTCGAGCTGCGTGCGGTCCTTCTGGCTGGTCGAAGCGGCGATCTTGTTTTCGATGTCGAGCAGCATCGGGTTGAGCTCCTCGATGCGCTTTTGCACGGCTTCGAGGTTGGTCATGGTGGTCTTGCGGCGCTCGATCACCTGCGACAGGCTGGTTTCCGAGGTCTTGTAGCGTTGGTCGAGAACCTCTTTCTGCGCCTTCAATATGCCGACGATGGTGTCGGATTTGACCAGCAGTTCCTGCAGATTGCCGGCCAGCGACATGTTGCGAACGCGGTCGGTGCGCATGCGCTGCTTGCTCTGGCTGGAGAAGATGCCGATGAATTTTTCCCAGCCGGTGTAGTTCTTCATGCTCTCGAACTCGGCGCCGAAGACGTTGGTGGCGTCCTCCAGCCCGATGATCAGGTCGGCAATGTTGCCTTCCATCACCTTCTGCTGCTTCAGCACATCCTCGATGCGGGCGTTCTCGAGGTCGAAATTGGCGTCGCCGATCTTCTTGTCTGATGTGGCAAGCGTATCAAGCATGGTGCCGGATTGCTCGATCTTGGAGCGCATGTCCTGCACGACCTGCTTGGTCTTGGCAATTTCGGCGTCGAAATTCTGCAATGTCGCCATTGGGGCCTCCCGCTTCGGCATGACGTCGCTGGTCGCGAACAGCGGCGAATATATGTGGGGCATCAGGGGATTGAAAGACGTGAAGATAAGGGCGGCGTGAAAACAAAAAAATTCGTCAGGGTCTTGAAAGCCAGTGAAGGTGTGGGCTTAGCGTGATTAGCTTGCCGACCGGCTATAGTTCAGCTGTCATTGAACTTTCATGCGGCAAGGCGAAGGCGCACGGATGCCTTTGTATTGGGCAAACCACCGAAGCAATCGCGGCCGCGATATGCGAGGAGAAAGCCGGTTTTACAGAGCTGGCGAACAGCGGATCAGGGCTTGGGATCGGCCTTCAGATAGGCGATGACATTGGCGATGTCGTCGTCCTTGGTCAGGCCGGCAAACGCCATCTTGTTGCCGGGCACTTTCAGCTTGGGTGCCCTGAGATACTCGGCGAGATTGGCTTCATCCCAGACCAGGCCGGCGGCGCCGGCACTCTTCATCGCCTCGGAATAGCGGCCAAGAAAACTCTCGGCGCTGCCGGCGGTGCGGCCAACGACGCCCAACAGATGCGGACCGACCTTGTCGCGGTCCGTGGCTGCTTCATGGCAGGCCATGCACCGGTTGAAGGCCTTCTTGCCCAGGGCCGGGTCGCCGCCGGCATGGGCCACAAGCGAGCTGGCAAGGAGAAGGATGCTGGCGGACGAAGCGGCTCGAAACATGCTGCCCCCGGAGAGTTCTGGCTGGCGGCCTTATAGTACCGAGGCTTTAACAAACGCTGCATCGCGGCGGGATTGCGGAAGACAGGCCCGCGAGTCAGGCCTGTTGTGCCAGATCTCGGCGCAGGAAATCATTCAGCCGCTCGACCGCCTGGGTCGTCGACAGCGGGTTGCGCAGGATGCCGATTTCGAGGTCCGGCAGCACCGGCAGTCCTTCATTGCCGCCGACGATGCGCAGCGATGGCGGTACGCTGCGCAGGGCGAGGCCAGCCACCGCGAGCCCGGCCTGGACGACGGCGATCAGGCCAAGCAGAGAGGCGCTTGAATAGGTACAGCGATAGGAGCGGTCGGCATCGCCAAGCGCCTGCAGGACATTCATCCTGGCGGCGCAGCCCGGTTCGAACAAGGCGACCGGAAGCGGGTCGGCCTCCCAGGCGACATGGTTGGGCGAGGCGACCCAGACGAAGCGTTCCAGCCGGATCACCTCAAGCGGCTGCTCCGGCAAGCGGGTGATGATCGCCAGATCCAGCCGCCCCTCCGCCAGCGTCTTCACCAGCGCGGTCGACTGTTCGCAGATCAACTCCACCGTCACCAGGGGATGCTCCGCCGCGAAGCGTGAGAGCACGGGCGGCAGGAGGAAGGCGGCATAATCGTCGGGCACCCCCAAGCGGACGCTGCCTGTCTCCTTGGGCCGGGTGACGCTTGCCCAGGCTTCATCCGACAGTTTCAGCAACCGGCGCGCATAGATCAGGAAATCCTCGCCGATCGCATTGGGAGTGACGGTTCTGGGACCACGCACCAGAAGCTGGTTGCCGACCATCTCCTCCAGCCGCTGCATCTGCATGCTGACCGCCGACTGGCTGCGGCCGACCCGAGGTGCTGCATTGGAAAGGCTGCCGCTCTCGACGACGGCGACAAAGGTTTTCAGCAGGTTGAGCTCGAGTGGCGCGGCCATGGTGCTATCAGCATATCGAATAGATCATTCCAAATCCATTCGCTTGTTTGAAGGTGGCGCCAGTGACCAGATGGTTGGGATCGCTGGGAACCACCACATGACGGACGCCTCGACAGCCCGCTTCCCGGCCGCGAGCCTTGCTCTGGCAATGGTGATCGCAGGCACGGTCGGCGCCTTCGCCACGGAATCGGGGCTGCATCCCGTTGCCGTCGTCTTCTGGCGATGCGTGTTCGGCGCGATCTTCCTTCTCATATGGTGCCTGTTGCGCGGCTACCTGCCGGATCGGACGCTGTTGCCGTCCCGGCTTGCCCTTGCAGCACTTGCCGGCGTGTGCATGGTGCTGAGCTGGACGGCCTTCTTCGCAGGCTTCGCCATGACGTCGATCGCCACGACGACGATTATCTACCATATCCAACCGTTCTTCGTGGTCCTGATCGGCGTGGTTTTCCTAAGGGAACGCATCTCGCCCGACCAACTGCTGTGGATGCTCGCTGCCTTTCTCGGCGTCGTGCTGGCCAGCGGCCTCGTTTTCGCGCACGGTCATGCCGATGCCAACTGGGTGCCGGGCATTGCGCTGACGCTGGGCGGCGCACTGCTCTATGCCGTTACAACGATCCTAGCCAAAGGCCTGGGCCAGCAGCGCGCCGAAATCACGGTACTCTGCCAAACACTGGTGGGGGTCGTCATGCTCGCCCCGTTCGCCGGCATCGGCCAACATATTGCGCCTGCATCATGGGGCTGGCTGCTCGGCATCGGCGTGCTGCACACTGGCATCGCCTATGTGTTGATGAATTCGGCCTTCCCACGGCTGACGACACCGGTGATCGGCGTCATCACCTTCATCTACCCGGTCGTCGCCATCATCGTCGACTGGGCTATCTATGGGCATCCGCTCGGACCGGCGCAGGCAGCCGGCATGGCACTGATTGCGCTGGCAACGCTTGGTGTGCGGCTTGGCTGGCGGTTTCCAAGACGGCGTGTCTCGACCGTGTGAGCCCGAAGCAATTCCCGGGAAAGCACATAGCGCTTCCCCTGGAATTGCTCCAATAACCAAGAGACAGAGTCAGCCTTTGATAAAGCCGATGAAATCGTCTGGCGTGGCGCGGCCCATCTCTTCCTCCCAGTGGCGGCGGCAGAGCGAGACATAGACATCCTTGCCGATTGCCACCTGCTCGCCCTGGCGCGCCACCTTGCCATCGGGGCCGAGGCGCACGACCATCGTCGCCTTGCGGCCGCATCGGCAGATGGTGCGCACTTCGCGCAAATCGTCGGCGATAGCCAGCAGCGCGCGCGAGCCGGAAAACAGCTTGCCCTGGAAATCGGTGCGCAGGCCGTAGCACATGACCGGGATGTTCAACCGGTCGGCGATGCGGGCGAGCTGCCAGACCTGCTCCTCCTTGAGGAACTGCGCCTCGTCGACGAAGACGCAATGCACTGACGTATGCGCGTGATGATCGGCGACGCGGGCGAACAGATCGTCGCCATCGCGGAACATCTCGGCTTCCGTCTCCAGGCCGATGCGCGACGAGATCAGGCCGGTGTCGCCCTTGCGGTAGTGGCCGGCGACGAACAGCATCGTGCCCATGCCGCGCTCGCGATAATTGTAAGAGGCCTGCAAGAGCATCGTCGTCTTGCCGGCGTTCATCGTCGCGTAGTGGAAGTAAAGCTTGGCCATGCCGCTCTTTTAAGCCGACTTGCCCTGATACGGGGAGGGGCGGTCGCCCGCATTCCCCTGAAAAAGCCGGCCCGTCTTCGAAAAAACCGTCCGGCATGGCAAAAGCGCCTGATGTGTCGCTGATTGGCCAGCCCGCGCCGTTGATCGCGATTGTCTTAATGCTTGAAACCACACCAGAATGGTGTTTGGCTGACGAAACAAGGCGGGCATAGAAACCGTAGCTACGCTTCGCCAAAGAATCACAATGGGAGACTGTCTATGTCGCGTATGAACTCTTTCGTCGCCGGCCTCGGTCTGGCGGCTTTTTTGTCCACCAGCGCTGCCTTTGCCGGCGATCCGGCGAGCTGCAAGGCGGTGCGCCTTTCCGATGTCGGCTGGACCGACATCCAGGCGACGACCGGCGTCGCCTCCGTGCTGCTGACCGCGCTCGGCTATGAGCCGCAGACGATCCAGCTGTCGGTGCCGGTGACCATGGCGTCGCTGAAGAACAAGGATCTCGACGTGTTCCTCGGCAACTGGATGCCGTCGATGACCAACGACATCAAGGACTATACCGCCGATGGCTCGGTCGAGACGATCAGCACCAACCTGACCGGCGCCGGCTACGGCATCGTCGTGCCGACCTATGTCGCTGACGCCGGCGTGAAATCGCTGACCGATATCGGCAAGTTCAAGGACAAGTTCAACGGCAAGATCTATGGCATCGAGGCCGGCAATGACGGCAACCGCATTATCCTCGACATGATCAAGAACCCGAAAGACAATCTCGAAGGCTTCGAGCTGGTCGAATCCTCGGAGGCCGGGATGCTGACGCAGGCCGAGCAGTCGATGAAGAGCAATGAATGGATCGCCTTCCTCGGCTGGACGCCGCATCCGGTGATGGGTGCCATGAAGATC
This sequence comes from Mesorhizobium sp. WSM4809, assembly GCF_055811655.1. NCBI lineage: Bacteria > Pseudomonadati > Pseudomonadota > Alphaproteobacteria > Hyphomicrobiales > Phyllobacteriaceae > Mesorhizobium > Mesorhizobium sp. WSM4809. The sequence goes on along the minus strand of NZ_JBVVQW010000002.1, from coordinate 157,848 downwards.
ACCTATCTCGATGGCATGGGCGACAGCGGCTTCGGCGCCGCCACTGTCCATACCAATGTGCGCAAGGGTTACACCACCGAGTGCCCGAATGCCGGCAAGTTCATCGCCAACCTGAAGTTCAATCTCGATATGGAAGGCGAGATAATGGACGCGATCCTCAAGGGCGCTGACGCCAATACGGCTGCGACCGACTGGCTCAAGAAGCATCCGGACGCGGTTGCTCCGTGGATTGCCGGCGTGACCACTTTCGATGGCGGCGACGCCGCTGCAGCCGTGAAGACTGCGCTCGGAAGCTGAGCAGGTCTTGCGTTCGGCGTGACCGATCAAGAAGGGCAGTCACTGTAGAAAGGGCTGCCCTTTTTCATATCCTGTGACAAGATGACCGTCCGGCAAGGACGGCGACTGCCAAAGAGGGGCAAGATGGATCCGATTTCAAAATTCTTTGTCAGTTATAAAATCCCCATAGGCGAGTGGGGCAAAGCGTTCTTCACCTTCCTTACCGACAATTTCAACACCTTCTTCCGCGGCCTCTCCGGCGGCTTGAATTTCCTGCTCGATGGAGTGGTCGACACGCTGCTGTTGGTACCGCCGGTCCTTCTCATCGCGCTGATTGCACTGCTTGCCTATTATCTGCAGCGATCGAGAGGCTTGGCGGTGGCTGTCTTTCTCGGGTTGCTGTTCATCCTCAACCAGAACCTCTGGAAGCAGACGGTAGAGACACTGGTGCTGGTGGTTGCCGCCGCCGCCGCCTCGATGGCCATCGGTGTGCCACTCGGTATCTGGGCGGCGCACAAGCCGAAGGTCTATCGCGTCATGCTGCCGGTGCTCGATTTGATGCAGACGCTGCCGACCTTCGTCTACCTCATCCCGGTGCTGACGCTGTTCGGCCTCGGCAATGCGCCCGGCCTCATCGTCACCATCATCTTCGTCATCCCGACCGCGGTTCGTCTGACGCATCTCGGCGTTGTCTCGGTGCCGAAGTCGATCGTCGAGGCCGGCGAGGCGTTCGGCGCCACCAAGAGCCAGTTGCTGTGGAAGGTGGAGCTGCCCTCGGCGCTGCCCACCATCATGGCCGGTCTGACGCAGTGCATCATGCTGTCGCTGTCGATGGTGGTGTTTGCCGCACTGATCGGCGCGGGCGGCCTCGGCACCGAAATCAACCGGGCGCTGGGTTCGCGCAAGATCGACCTCGGGCTCGAGGCGGGCCTCGCCATCGTCGTTTTGGCCATCGTGCTCGACCGGATGACCCGCATCGCCGTTGGAGGCAAGAAATGACCGTCGCCGTCGATTTCCGGAACGTCGATATCGTCTTCGGCGCCGACCAGGCCGGATCGCTGAAGATGATCGACGCCGGAGCCAGCCGCGCCGAGATCCTCGAAAAGACCGGCAATGTACTGGGTTGCGCCGGCGCCAGCCTGACGGTGAACGAGGGCGAGATCTCCGTGCTGATGGGCCTCTCCGGTTCGGGCAAGTCGACATTGCTGCGGGCGGTCAACCGGCTCAACGTGGTGTCGCGCGGCCAGGTGCTGGTCAAGGATGGCGACAAAACCGTCGACGTCGTCACCTGCGACGAGGCGACCCTGCGGCGCCTGCGCCAGAAACAGGTGGCGATGGTGTTCCAGCAGTTCGGCCTTTTGCCCTGGCGCACGGTGGAGGAGAATGTCGGTCTCGGCCTCGAACTCGCCGGCGTACCGGAAGCCGAGCGCAAGGAGCGCGTGCAACGCCAGCTCAAGCTGGTCAATCTCGACCAGTGGTCGAAGAAATACGCGCATGAGCTGTCGGGCGGCATGCAGCAGCGCGTCGGCCTGGCGCGGGCCTTCGCCACCGAGGCGCCGATCCTGCTGATGGACGAGCCGTTCTCGGCGCTCGACCCGCTGATCCGCACCAAGCTGCAGGACGAATTGCTGCAGCTGCAGGCGGAATTGAAGAAGACCATCATCTTCGTCAGCCACGACCTCGAGGAGGCGCTGAAGATCGGTTCCCACATCACCATCATGGAGGGCGGGCGCATCGTGCAAACCGGCGCGCCGGAGGACATCGTGCTGCGGCCTGCCAACGACTATGTCCGCGACTTCATCGCCAATGTGAACCCGCTGTCGGTGCTGACCGCCTGGAACGTGATGCGCGACCGTCGCGATCTGGAGCACGGCAAGGACGGCTGGGTGTGGCTCGACCGCCGCAAGACGACGCGCTTCAAGATCGATGATCACGGGCTGGTGGCGGCGGCCGAACGCGATGGCAAACCGGCGGTCTGGGTGTCGTGCGCCGATGTCGAAGGCCAATCCGAAGAAGCCGCGCAAGTGTTCTGGGCCAATCCGGGCACCTCGCTGAAAACCGTGATGCTGGCCATGCACCGTTCGCAGACCGCTCCCGTGGCGCTGTTCGACGACCAGTCGCGCTTCGTCGGCGCCATCGGTATCCGCGATGTGCTGAGCGCGGTGCTGAGAAGGTAGGTTCTTCGGAACTCAATATCGACGAGGCGGCGACCAATCGCGCCTCTTTTTTAAGCCGCCAGCGGCAGGCGCAGTTGGGTCAGCAGGCCACCGCCCGGGTTGTTGGACAGGCGGATCTCGCCGCCGGCGGCACGCGCGATGTTGCGGGCAATGGTCAGGCCGAGGCCCAGACCGCCGGTCTGGCGGTTGCGCGATTGTTCGAGGCGCACGAACGAGCCGAACACGGCGTCGATCTGTGCCTGCGGTATGCCCGGCCCTTCATCGCGGATGGTGAGCAGGATCATGTTCTCCGACCGGCGCAGCGAAAGATGCGCCTTCTTGCCGTAGGTGACCGCGTTCTGCACCAGATTGGTGACGCAGCGCTTGAGCGCCACCGGCCGCGCCATGCAGATCAGCCCGCGCGAACGGGTCTCGTCGTCGAACGACACGTCGTCATAGCCGTCGGCGATCGATTCCACGAGCGACCAGAAATCGATGCGTTCGTTCTTTTCCTCGGTCACTTCGAAGGTGGCGAAGTCGATCACCGAGCTGGCGATGCCCTCGACATCGGCGAGGTCGTGCGCCAATGCCTCGCGGACCGCCGATTTGCGCAACAGCTCCAGGCGCAGGCGCATCCTGGTCATCGGCGTGCGCAGATCATGCGCCAGTGCCGCCGCCAGATGTTCGCGGTCCTCGACATATTCGCGCAACCTTGCCTGCATGGCATTGATCGCCTTGGCGGCGGCTCGCACTTCGCGGCTGCCGCTCTCGGCGATCGGCGGGCTCTTCAGATCCTTGCCGATCCGGTTCACGGCGGTTTCCATCATCCGGTAGGGCGCCGTCAGTCGGCGCAGCGACCAGATCGACATGATCACCACCAGCCCTGCGATCAGCGAATAGAGCGGCAGGCTGTCGAAGCTCAGGATCGGGCCGACCGGCGTGATCGGCTCGGTGAAGTTCAGCCATTGGCCGTCGGCGAAGCGCAGCGAGGCCGTCAGCTTGTCGCTCTGGGCGAAGTCGGCGGCCAATACCAGAAGGTCGCGTTCGACCTGGCCGATGTCGGGTCCCGGGGCCGTGCCGTCCGCGTCATCGGCCTCGCGCGTCGCCGGATCGCGTCGTACGCGTGCATCGGTGATGCCGAATTTCGACAGCCTGCCGACGAGGATGTCTTCGAGTTCGGCCAGTTCGTCGTCACCGGCGATCGACGAAGTGACCGCCGGCGTGTCCGAAACGGTGAGCGCGTAGGTGGAATTGAACAGGCCGGTCGCCGTCGCCTTGCGCTCGTCCGGACTGGCGTCATGCATGAGCTGCACCAGCGAGAAGGCACGGTCGTTGAGCCGGTAGAGGTCGACGACGTCGTTGGCCGCGGCGCGGTCTCGCGATACGATGTAAAGGGTCGCGACCTGGCTGATCAGCAGGCCGGCAATGACGATCAGCAGCACCCAGACAGGCAAGGTCTGCGGCAGGAAACGTCTCATTCGGAGGTCGTCTCGGGCAGGAACTGGTAGCCGCCGCTGCGCACGGTCAGGATCAGCTTGGGCGTTTTGGGGTCGTCTTCCATCTTGCGCCGCAACCGGCTGACCAGGATGTCGATGCTGCGGTCGAAGGAATAGTCGCTGTCGCCGCCGGACAGTTCGATGAGCTGGTCGCGGGTCAACACGCGCTGCGCGCTCTTGACGAAGGTCTGCAGCAGGTTGAATTCCGCCATGGTCAGCTCGACCCTGATATCGTCGGGTGCGATCAGCCGTCGCCGAGCACAATCCATCGTCCAGCCGGCGAAGCGGTAGATCTGCTTGGTGGTGGCGCGCTTAGGCTCGGCGGCGCCATTGCGCCTGAGCACGGCGCGGATACGCGCCAAAAGCTCGCGCGGGTCGAAGGGTTTGGGCACATAGTCATCGGCGCCCATTTCCAGGCCGACGACGCGGTCGGTCGTCTCGGTGACGGCGGTCAGCATGATGATCGGCGTCGAATACTGGGCGCGCAGGTCGCGGCACAGCTCCAGCCCGCTCTTGCCGGGCAGCATCACGTCAAGGACGATGAGGTCCACCTGGACGCGCCGCAGGATGGTCTCCATCTCAATGCCGTCGGCGGCAACCGAGGTGTGCAGGCCCCGCTTCTGGAAGAATTCCTGCAGCAGGTCGCGGATGCCCTTGTCGTCGTCGACGATCAGTATGTGTGCGTCGGATTTCACAGCAGCCCTGTCATTGTTGCCAAGCCCTTCTGTCTTTGATTGCCAAGCCCTTCTGTTGCAACCCACACGATAGAATTCAGGCCATATGTTGGCCAGTGGCTATGATGGGTTCACACCGGCTTTCTCAGACACAATCCAGAAACAAAATTCTACAGTTCAGAAAAACTCCTGAAAAATTTCAAGGGCATAACTGGTCTCGTGGCGGTCAGGTCATCGGCTGCGACGCTAGTCTCCGGGTTTACGGATAAACCGATGCCAAGGTTGTCGATCAGTTTGTTGGGTGCGTTGCTGGGCTTCTGCCTGGTCACTGCCGCTGTCGGACAATCGGACGCAAAGGTGACGCTCACAACCCGGAGCGAACGGTGCGCCAATCTCAGCCACCAATTTGATGAAGCCCTCGAAACCCACGCCACGGCAACGCAGGTCACCGCGGCAAAGGCACTTCAGAGAAAGGGCAACCGGTACTGCGCCGCCAAGAAACAGGCGCAGGGCATCCGGATGCTCGCCAATGCTTTGAAGCTGCTTGGAGTGACGCCGAACGACCCGGTTCAGTAACACTCAGAAACTTGACCCGCATAAAAAGGAAACGAAGCCATGAAAAAGTCCATCCTCTCCGCCACCGGTCTCGCCGTCGCTCTGGCTTTCGCGATGCCGGCTCTCGGCAACGCCGCCGCCACCACGACCGCTGCTCCGGCTGCTTCGACGACCACAGCTCCGGCGACTGCCGCTCCGGCCAAGGCTGCTCCGAAGAAGGTCGTCAAGAAGACCGTCAAGAAGCACAAGAAGGCTGCCGAGAAGGCCGTCAAGAAGGACGCCCCGAAGACGTAATCAGGTCCGGCATAAAATGCCGGCCTGTTGGCCAAGGACGCTCCAGCTGGTTTCGGCTGGAGCGGCCTTCTTCCTGTCCGAGCCACTGAAGCCCCGACGAAGTCTGGCACCGGCAGCTTCCGCCTCGACTGACACTTAACCCGTTTGCAACGCCGGCCGTGTAGGACAATCCGCATGAAGAAGCGGCTTTCGTCCATTTTGCGCTCGATGGTGATCGGCGGCCTGGTTGCCACCGGCGTCGCCAGGGTGCTGATCCTGTTCACCGCCAGCCCGGTGCCCGATCCGGCCACCGGACGCACCGAGCCTTCGCTGTTCGCGCCGGCGATTTCCACCAACTGGGACTACATCACGCCGGCACAGACCTGGCTGCTGATCGTGCTGACAGGCGCGACGCTGATCTGCGTCGCCGCATGGCCGATCACGGTCTGGCTGGAACGCCGGGCGGATGCGGGTGGAAACCGCTTTCACCCCGATATGCGGCCCGCCACGACCGCGCGGCAGATTCCCAGCCGTCGCATGTTCGGCCGCCAGGGCCGTTGAACGGCAACCGACACTTTCCCACATGATTGTGAATGGCCGCGTCGGCGGACACTGTTTTCGCGCGTCGACCAAAATGGACGACCGCTTTCGCTGGTGCCAGAATGGCGGCAGGGTTGCTACGCCAGAGCAATTCACCGTTTCGTGGAAACGGCGAACCGTTCTGATCCTTTGTCTTGACGCAATTCCGGGCGGAAAACCGTTTTACACTTTTCCTGGAATTGCTCTAACTGTCGGTTCCAATGCCTGAAATCACCACAAAACCGCGCGTCCAGGTCAAGCCGCAGGTCGAACGGCCAAAGCTCTACAAGGTCATCCTCATCAATGACGATTTCACGCCGCGCGAATTCGTCGTGACGGTGCTGAAGGGTGAGTTCAAACTCAGCGAAGACCAGGCGCATCGGGTGATGATCACCGCGCATCGTCGCGGCGTCTGCGTCGTCGCCGTGTTCACCAGGGATGTCGCCGAGACCAAGGCGACGCGCGCCACCGATGCCGGCAAGGCCAAGGGCTATCCGCTGATGTTCACGACGGAGCCGGAGGAGTAGCTCTACCGCCCTTCGCGGTACCACATCGAACCCATTGCCAGAAGCAGCAGGCCGAGGCCGAGGAAGCCGCCGAACAGCGGCACGCGCGAGACGGCCTTGAGCACGCTGTCGTCCGTGGTGCGCAGTCCGATCCAGTCGTTGCCGGACGCGGCACCAGCCGAGCGCACAGGCACGATGGAGGGTAGCGTCACGTCGCTGCCAAGGGCTGTGGACGACGCCAGCCGGCGCACGCTGCCGCCGGTGGCTTCAGCCGGCGCCTTCAGCCGGCTTTCGGTGGAAATGACGTCGGCGAATTCCGGGGCGTTGACCGGCCCGACATGGGCGAGCGCGGTGAGGTCGCCATTGGCGACCTGATAGAGGCCGACCTCGCTGGTCTCGACGCTGCCGAGGAAGACGCCGGGCTCGGATTTCTCGAGCTTGACGGTCAAGGTCTTGCCGGATGGGGTGATGATCTGCGCGGGGCTGGGATCGTCGGCCATCGTCTGGCGGCGGATTTCCAGCACCATGCCGCGGCCGTCGGCGGTCAGCCGCTCTTCCTCGAGCTCAGGCTCCTTCATCAGCCAGTGGGCGATGCGCCGGTAGAGCTGGACATGCGGGCCGCCGCCCTCGAAGCCGCGCGCCCACAGCCAGCCCTGATCGGACAGCAGCATGCCGACGCGGCCTTCGCCCTTACGGTCGAGCAACAGCAGCGGCCGGTTGTCGGCGCCCTTCATCACCACTGCGCCTTCGGGATTCTGCACGCCGATGGTGCGGAACCAGCGGCTCCAGTGCGGCGGCTCGGTGGCAGAGCCATCCAGCCCACGCGTCACCGGGTGGCGCTGGCCGAGTTCGGTGAGGCGCGGATAGAAGGCCTTGTCGACCACCTCGCCGGTCGGCATCGCCGGCAGGGCGGACATCAGCGGCGTACGCGCGATCGAGCTTTCGCCGGCATATTCGGGGCCGGCCGCGATCAGCAGCGCGCCGCCCTTTTCGACATATTCGGAGATGTAGTCGTAATAGAGGATCGGCAGCACGTCGCGGTGCTGGTAGCGGTCGAAAATGATGAGGTCGAAATCCTTGATCTTCTCGACGAACAGCTCGCGGGTCGGGAAGGCGATCAGCGACAATTCGTTGATCGGCGTGCCGTCCTGCTTTTCCGGCGGCCGCAGGATGGTGAAATGGACGAGATCGACCGAGGCGTCGGATTTCAGCAGGTTGCGCCAGGTGCGTTCGCCGGCATGCGGCTCGCCGGAGACGAGCAGCACGCGCAAGTTCTCGCGAATGCCGTCGATGAGCGCGATGGCGCGGTTGTTGGTGTCGGTCAGTTCGCCCGGTTCGCGATCGATGGCGAGTTCGACGATGTTGCGCCCGGCACCCGGAATGGTGACCTGCAACGGCATCGCCTGGCCAACGGTGGCGTGCTCGACCGCGACCTGTTCGCCATTGACCGAAACGCGCACATCGACCGGGCCGGTCTCTTTTTCGGTCGAGATGACGCGGTAGGTCATGTCGAGCGGCTTGCCGACAAGGCCGAAGCGCGGGGCGTTCTCGAAACGTATGCGGCGATCCTTCTCGTGATCGTTGCCGGTTATCAGCGCATGCAGCGGAGCGTTGAAATCGGGCGCTCCCGGGGGGGCGTCATGGACCTCGCCATCTGTGATCATGATGGCGCCGCCGATCCGTGACGGCGGCACGTCGCGGAAGGCGCCTTCAAGCGCGCCGAACAGCCGTGTCTCGGTGCGTTCCTCGGCGGCCTCGGATTTGCCGGCCTCGACGACGCGCACGTCGAACTGCTTGAAGCGGCCAAGCCGCTGCTGCAGCCCGGCCAACGCCTCGTCGGTCTGCTTGGTGCGGTCGCCGATATCCTGGCTCTGGCTGCGGTCGACGACGAGGGCGACAACGCTTTTCAGCGGCTCGCGCTCCTCGTTGAGGAACACCGGGTTGAACAAAGCGGCGGCGAGCGCCAGAAGGGCGATGAAGCGGAAGACCGAACCGCGCTGGCGAAACCACAGGCCGACCAGCGCAAGCAGCGCCAGCGGCACCAGCGCCAAGGTCAGCAGTGGCCAGGAGATCAGCGGTTCGAAGGAGATCGACCAATTCATTCCTTACCCTCCTCTTTTTGGGGAGGGTTTATCCGCGACCGGAGGGCACCAAACAAACTCATTCTACTGCCCCAGCCGTTCGAGCAGTATGGGCACGTGCACCTGGTCGGATTTGTAGTTGCCGGTCAGCATGTACATCATGATGTTGACGCCGGCGCGCAGCGCGTAGATGCGCTGCATCGGGTCTGCCGGCACGGTTGGCAGCAGCGCATCGCCGTTCTGGTCGACCGCCCAGGCGCCAGCGAAATCATTGGCGGTGATCATGATCGGCGAGACGCCATCGCCGGTACGCACCGGCCGGTTCTCGGCGTTGCTGGCGTCGAGCGAGGCCTCGACCCAGAGCGGGCTGCCGGCGAAGCGGCCGGGGAATTCGGGCAGGATGAAGAAGGATTTGGTCAGCACGTGGTCGGACGGTACCGGTTCCAGCGGCGGCACGTTGAGGTTGCCGAGGATGTCGCGCAGCCGCTCCGTCGCCGGGCTGGTTGAATCGGCGCCGATGCCGTTGGCGAATTGGTCGCGGGTGTCGAACAGCACCGTGCCGCCTTGCTGCATATAGGCGTCGACGCGGGCGATCGCTGCCTGGCTGGGCATCGGTGCGGCCGGATCGATCGGCCAGTAGATCAGCGGATAGAACGACAGCTCGTCCCGGGAGATGTCCACACCGGCCGGCTCGCCCGGTTCCAGCGCCGTCTTCTCGACCAGGAATCGCGTCAGCCCCTCGAGCCCGGCGCGGCTGATCGAATCGTCGCCCGGCACACCGGTCAGCACATAGGCGATGCGGGTCTTCGAAATCGCCTCGATGGCAATTTCGTCACCCGGCTTGGCGTCGTCGGCGCGGGCAAGGTCGGCATGACCGAACAAGCTACCCAGCGCAATCAGGACGGCGGCGGTGGTTGTCACGGCACCGGCGCGGCGCGGCCGGCGTGAAAACAGGCCGCCCATCCAGAACACCGCCAGCGTATCAAGCAGCATCAGCACCAGGGCGGCCGCGACCAGCGTGCCTTTCAAATTGCGCGATTCGTCAAAGGCATACTGGATCGAGGTGACCGGAACAGTGATTTGCGGGCGCGCCAGGGGCGCCAACTTGCTGTCGGCTTCCAGCAGATTGTGGGCAAATACACCCGTCTCGGAACCATAGAGACCTGGCGGGTTTTCAAAAGTCACCGGCAGCGCGCCAGCGCCCGGTACAAGCGGCCGTGCATCCGGCGTCGGCGGCACCAGCGAGCCGTCGGCTGCAATCATGCGATAGGGCGCCAGCGACGCCGCGGCGGCTTCGGCATTGGCGATGGCCGCGCCCTGGTTGCGCGACAGCTGCACGATGCGGCGCAGCATCTCGACGAAGCTGCCAGAGATCGGCAGGTTCGACCAGGTTGCCTCGGGGGTGACGTGGAACAGCACCAGCGTGCCCTTGCCTTTCTTCAGTCCGGTGACCAGCGGCGTGCCGTCGGCAAGGGCCGCCCAGGTGCGCTCGACGATATCGGATGTCGGCTCGGCCAGCACCTGCCTGCTGACGGTGACCTCGGTCGGCGGCGCCAGATCGGCGAACGGGCCGGCCTTGGGGAATTCGGTGACCGGCTGCGGCGACGTCCATGACAGCGCGCCGCCGAGCGACCGCTCGCCGGTGCGAAGGCGGACGGGCAGCAAATCGTCGTCATCGCCCGCGGTGGCCAGCCGCGAACCGGCGAAACGCACCAGCGTGCCGCCATTGTCGACCCAATCGACAAGTCTCTGCCGGACCTGTCCGGGAATGGTGCCGATATCGGCCATAACGATCATCGCGGGCTTCTGGTCGAGGATTTGCGGGATGGCGTCGGCAAGATCGGCGCTGGAGGGTTCGACCAGATCGGCGAAGGGCTGCAGCGCCCGCCTGATGTAGTAGAGCGGCGACAAAAGCGGCTGTGCCTGGTCGGCCTCGGCCTGCGACAATAGACCGACGCGCCGCCGCTTGGAGCTTTCGTCGAGGACGCGGACCGCACCAGCCTGCCGCTCGCCGTCGAGCGCGATGGAAGCGAAGTCGTTGCGCAGCTCGAACGGCACCGCCATGGTGCCGGTGGCGGTGGTTTCGCCAGGCGAAAAGGTCAGCGTCGCATCGGCGATGCGGCGGCCCTTGTCATCGAAGGCGCCGGCGGTGACCTGAGCCGGGGCAGGGTCGCCCGGCGCGCGGATGGCGGTCAGTGCAAAGCCGTCGACCTGGTTGTCGGCGGCGGTCAGGCCGGTCAGCGACAGCCTGTCCGCGGTTGCCCAGACGACACGCGCGGCATTTTTCGACAGAAGCGTGTTGAAGGCGGCTTCATCGCCCTTTGCCGCCAGGCCGTCGGCAAGCACGGCGACGCTGGCCCCGGGCAAGGTCTCCAGCACGCCGGCCACGCGGGCATAGATGGCGGGCCGGTCGGTCGGGATCGGCCGCGGCTTGGCGGCGCGCAGCCGGTCAAGCGCGGTGGCGGCATCGAACGGGCCGACCTCGGCATTGGCCTTTTCGGCGGTGAAGGCGATGACGACCGGCACGCCGTTGGCGCCGGCATCGTTGATCAGCCGCTCGGCGGTGGCGACGCGTTTGCCCCAATCGGCGGCACTTGCCCAGTCATTGTCGATGACCAGGGCAAGGGCGGCTCCCTCGGCCGGCAGCTTTTCGCGCGGGTTGAAGACCGGGTCGGCCAATGCCGCGACGATGAGGGCCGCCATCAAGAGCCTGAGCAGCGTCAGCCACCACGGGCTCTGCTGCGGCGTCTCCTCGCGCTTCAGCACGCGCGCCAGGATCTTCAGCGGCGGGAAGATTTCGGTCTGCGGCTTGGGCGGCGTCAGCCTGAGCAGCCACCAGATCACCGGCAGTGCCAGCAGGCCCCACAGCACCATGGGGGCGCCAAAGGAAAGCGGCAGCCAACTCATGCGACAGCCTTTCCTGGCCGATCGCCGCTGGCGATCATGCCTGCATGACCGCCGGCGGTCGGCCTGGCCGAGGGGCCGTCAGCAGTCATCGCCATGTGCAGCCGCACCAGTGCGTCGGAGGCGAGCCGATCGGTGTGGTTGACGGTAAAGCTCCAGCCAAGCCGTTTGCACCAGCCCGTCAGTTCATGGCGGCGGGCGGCGTAGAGCAGGCGATACTCATCACCCAGCATTTCGGCGCGGCCGGCGGTCAGCTTGTCGCCGGTCTCGGGATCGGTGAACTCGGTTCGGCCAGCATAGGGGAAGGTCTCCTCGGCCGGGTCCGCGACCTCGATCAGGTGCGCGCGCACGCCGTGGCGGGCCAGCACGTCGAGCCAGGCCATCGTCTCTTCGACCGGATCGAGGAAGTCGCTGACGATGACGATGTCGCAGAAGCGCCTGATGTCGGACAGGTCGGGTTTTGCCGGCAAATCGCCCGCATGCATCAACTGGGCGGCGATGCGTTCGGCGCCGTTACGGGCGGTGAACGGGTCGGTGAGGCCCGGCCAGGCGATGCGCTCGCCGCTGCGCGACAACAGTTCGGCCATGGCCAGCGCCAGCACCAGCGCGCGCGATTGCTTGGAAACGCTGGCGCCGGTCGATTTGTATAGCATCGACGGCGAGGGGTCGGCCCACAGCCAGACCGTATGGGCGGCTTCCCATTCGCGGTCGCGCACATAGGTGTGGTCGTCGCGGGCCGAGCGGCGCCAGTCGATGCGCGAGGAATCACCCTCGACATAGGGCCGGAACTGCCAGAAATTTTCACCGATGCCGCGCTTGCGGCGGCCATGCCAGCCGGCGATCACGGTGTTGACGATGCGGCGCGCTTCGACCAGCAGGTCTGGCACAAGCGAGGCCCGCAACCGGCCACGGGCGAGCGCGTCGCGCGTCGCTGCCGGAGCCTGGACCTCGCCGATGCGCTGCATCAAATTCCTTTCACGAGTTTCGCCACCACGTCACGCACGCCGGTGCCTTCGGCGCGGGCGGCGAAGGTCAGCGCCATACGATGCTGCAGCACTGGCTCGGCCAGCGCACGGACGTCGTCAACCGAGGGCGCCAGCCGTCCGTCGTAAAGCGCGCGCGCCCTTGTGCACAGCATCAGCGCCTGGCTGGCGCGCGGGCCGGGACCCCAGGCGACGTTCTTGTCGGTCTCGGCATTGCCTTGGCCGGGACGCGCCGAGCGCACCAGCGTCAGGATCGCCTCGACGACGCTTTCAGGCACCGGCATGCGGCGGATCAGCGTCTGGATCTCCTTCAGCCGCACCGGCTGCAGCACGTTTTGCGCTTTCGCGTCCTCGATGCCGGTGGTTTCCAGAAGGATGCGGCGCTCTGCCTCGATCTCGGGATAGAGGATATCCACCTGCATCAGGAAGCGGTCAAGCTGGGCCTCGGGCAACGGATAGGTGCCTTCCTGCTCCAGCGGGTTTTGGGTTGCCAGCACGTGGAAGGGCGCCGGCAGGTCATGGCGGGCGCCGGCAATGGTGACGTGGTATTCCTGCATGGCCTGCAGCAGGGCCGACTGGGTACGCGGCGACGCGCGGTTGATCTCGTCGGCCATCAGCAACTGGGCGAAGATCGGCCCGGAGATGAAGCGGAAGGAGCGTTTGCCGGTTTCGTCCTGCTCCATCACTTCGGAGCCGAGGATATCGGACGGCATCAGGTCCGGCGTGAACTGGATGCGACGCGAATCGAGGCCGAGCACGATGCCAAGTGTTTCGACCAGCTTGGTCTTGGCGAGGCCCGGCACGCCGACCAAAAGCGCATGGCCACCGGCCAGGAGCGCCACCAGAGTACGCTCGACGACGCTTTCCTGTCCGAAGATGACCCGGCCGACCCCGTCGCGGATCCGGGAGATGTCGGCAAGCGCCTTTTCGGCCTCGGCGATCATGTCCTTTTCGCTGATAGGGCTTTCCTTGACCATCACGCTCATGCCGCATCGATCCTTGTGGTTGGAATACCATGGCTGGAACAACGGCTGCACCATACCATAAGTTGCCGCGATTCGGCCTCGCGTGGCGCCTATGTCGAAACTTAAATCACAGACTTAGGCTGACAAGCGCAACAACAGTGACTATTTCGTGACCATGACGGGACCCTTGGGACATCGTGAAGAAAGCCTGACGGATGCCACCGAGGCGCGTGGCCTCGAGGCGCTCATCTCGCGCGCCGCCCGTGCCGGCAAGGGCGCGGCACCCGTCGAACGCTGGAATCCCGACTTCTGCGGCGATCTGGACATGGAGATCAAGTCCGACGGCACCTGGTTCTATCTGGGCACGCCGATCGGGCGCATGCCGCTGGTGCAGCTTTTCTCCTCGGTGCTGCGCAAGGACGCCGATGGCAGGACCTATCTGGTGACACCGGTGGAAAAGGTCGGCATCCGCGTTGCCGATGCGCCGTTCATCGCGGTCGAAATGGACGTTTCGGGTAGCGGCGAAGCGCAGACCATCACCTTCCGCACCAATGTCGGCGATGTCGTCGAGGCCGGGCCGGAACGGCCGTTGCGGTTTGTCGACGAGAACGAGACCGGCGGATTGAAGCCCTATGTGCTGGTGCGTGGCCGCCTGGAAGCGCTGGTGGCGCGGCCGGTGATGTATGAACTGGTCGGGCATGGCGAGGAGGTCGAGATCGGCGGCAAGACGATGTTCGCGGTGCGCTCCAAGGGCGCCGTGTTCCCGATCATGCCGGCGGACCAGTTGAAGCGGCTGAGTGCGTGATGGACCAGGTGACGCCGGCGCCGTTTTCATCCGCGGATTTTCGCGCGCGTTTTGCCGTGCAGCCCGATGCGCATGCCGGCGACGATTATGGCGATCATCGCTTCAACCCCGGCCATCCGCGCCTCAACCAGGGCAAGGCGCTGCGCAATGCCGCGGTGCTGATCCCGGTGGTCGATCATGAGGGCGATGCGACGGTTCTCCTGACCAAGCGGGCTGAAAAGCTGCGCAGCCATTCGGGGCAGGTGGCATTTCCCGGCGGTACCATCGATCCGACCGATCCGAGCCCTGAGGCGGCGGCGCTGCGCGAGACTTCCGAGGAGATCGGGCTTGGCCGAGACCGCATCGAGATCATTGGCCGCATGCCCGACTATGTGGCCGGCAGCGGCTACCGCATCGCGCCGGTGCTGGGCATCGTGCTGCCCGGTTTCCAACTGACGCTCAACGCCGACGAGGTCGACGCCGCTTTCGAAGTGCCGCTGCGCTTCCTGATGGATCCGGCCAACCACAAGCGCGACAGCCGCATGTGGAACGATCTCGAATGGTTCTTCTACGACATGCCTTACGGCGACCGGCGCATCTGGGGCGTCACCGCCGGCATCATCCGTACCCTCTATGAAAGGCTCTATGCGTGAGTGTCTCGATCGCGGACAGGGCCGACTGGCTCGGCGACAAGCATCTGCAGCGCCTGCTGTTCGCACTGGCCGAAGGCGGTGAAGAGGCGCGAGTCGCCGGCGGCGCGGTGCGCAACACGCTGATGGGCCAGCCCGTCGCCGACATCGACATCGCCACCACCTGCCTGCCGGAGGAAACCCTCCGCCGCGCCGAAGCGGAAGGGTTCAAGGCGGTGCCAACCGGCATCGAACATGGGACAATCACCGTGGTTGCCGGCGGAAAACCTTATGAAATCACCACCTTGCGCGCCGATATCGAGACCGACGGGCGACGCGCGAAAGTGTCGTTCGGGCGCGACTGGAAGCTTGACGCCGAGCGGCGCGACTTCACCATCAATGCGCTCTATGCCGAGGCCGACGGCAGGGTTGTCGACCTGGTCGGCGGCATTGCCGACATCGAGGCACGCCGGCTGCGCTTCATCGGCGACCCGGAAGCGCGTATCCGCGAGGATTATCTGCGCATCCTGCGCTTCTTCCGCTTCTTCGCCTGGTACGGCGATGGACGGCCGGACGCCGAAGGGCTGAAAGCCTGCGCCCGGCTTAAGGAAGGGCTGGCCCAGCTTTCGGCCGAGCGCATCTGGTCGGAACTGAAGAAGCTCTTGTCGGCGCCCGATCCGTCACGGGCGCTGCTCTGGATGCGGCAGGCAGGCGTCTTGACCGCAGCGCTGCCGGAAAGCGAGAAATGGGGCATCGATGCCATCCATGGGTTGGCCAAGGCCGGGAAGGATCTGGGCTGGGCACCCGACCCGCTGCTCAGACTGGAAGCGATCGTGCCGCCCGATGCCGCTCGCATGAAGACGCTCGCCGAGCGGCTCAAATTCTCGACAGCCGAAGCGGATCGCCTGCGCCACTGGGCGCTTGCCACCGCCGTCGAACCGAAGACGACCGAGGGCGAACTGGCGAAAAGGCTCTATCGCGGCGACCGGAACGGGTTTGTCGACCGGCTGCGGCTGTCGCTTGCGGCAGCCAGGGTGCGCGCCGTCGAGGACAATGAGGCGCTGCTCGAAGCCGGTGGCTTTTCGCGCCTGCTTGCCTTCGCCGTCAAATGGGAAAAGCCGTTGTTTCCGCTGAAAGGTGCCGATCTCACGGCGCTCGGCGCAACTCCAGGACCGAAACTCGGCGAAATCCTCAGGAATCTCGAGGCGGAATGGGTCGAAGCCGGGTTTACCCCTGATCGCGACGCGCTCCTCAAGCGCGCCGCCGAAGCTTTGAACGCCGGGTAGATCAGGCCGCGTCGCGGCTCTTTTCGATGCGCGAGCGGATCGCCTCGATCATCGTCTCGCGGATAACCGTTTCGCCATGCGTCTCGCGCATGTGCTCGACGGCACGGCGCATCACCTCGGCCTCCTCGTCGGCACGCGTGTGCCAGTCACAGCCGGGCACGAGTGACCCGCAGTGAAATTCCTTCATCAGGTTTCTCCTTTTCCTCCGTGAAGCCTGGTCGAGGCTTCGGTACTTTTTTGGCTCATGGTCCAGTTCCAGGGTTTAATCCGCGGACCGCGAGCGGGTGAGAAGCATAACACAGATGGGACGGCATTGGTTGCGGTCAACGGCAAAAAGGCGGAGCAGCGCTGCTCCGCCCTCTTAACACTATCCCGAAACAGGACCGGACATCGTCTCATCCTGCTCTGGCGGGCAAGCCATCATTTTGCGGCCTTGACGGCCTCGGCGACCTTGTTCTTGCCCTTCATATCCCATGAGACACGGACTTTTTCACCGACCGTCAGGCCAGGATCCTTGAAGGTCTTGGGAAGCGTAAAAGACGATCCATCATCGAGGACCAGGCTCATGGCCGTCGTGTCAAAGGTCTTGATCGTCCCGGTGGTGTGCTTGACGGCGGCGAATGCCACTGAACCGGAAGCGAGAAGGGCAGCGGCGGCAGCCGAAACAATGATCTTGCGCATTGCGAAGTACTCCTGGAAGTAGGGCATCCCTCTCAATGAGGTGCCCCGCGTCGTCTGGGCCGTCCGGTCGCGTCGAGTCGCGGCTCGCTTTGTCTGACGCAATTCCGGTCGGAAAGCCGTTTCGCACTTTCCTGGAATTGCGCGCAGGCGAACCGCCGGCGCTTCCCGACCCGGCCCCACAAATAGGCCAGTCTTTTCAACGGCCTATTAGACGAAAAAGAAATTTTGCGCCGCACCGTGTGCCACATTCCATGCCTATTTCAAGCGAATGGGACATCAATGCGACTCACGCAAGGCTCACCATTTTGTTACGGCCAGCGGACCTCGGGCGGCAGGCTGGAGAGAATGGACGCGACATTGCCGCCGGTCTTCAGTCCGAAGATGGTGCCGCGATCGTGAAGCAGATTGAATTCGACATAGCGGCCGCGTCGGATGAGCTGTTCGTCACGGTCGCCATCGGTCCAGTTCTCGTTGAAGTTGGCGCGCACGAGGTGACCGTAGACGACGAGAAAGGAGCGGCCGACATCCCGGACGAAGTTGAAATCGGCATTCCAGCCGCCTTTGTCCTCGCCCGAATGCAGCCAGTCGAAAAAGATGCCGCCGGTGCCGCGCGGCTCGTTGCGGTGCGACAGATAGAAGTACTCGTCGCACCAGGCCTTGAATTTCGGGTAATCGGCGACCGCGGCATTCTTCTCGCAAGCGAATTGCATGGCGCGGTGGAAGGCGAGGGTATCAGGGTCGTCCTGGGTGCGGCGGCGATCGAGCACCGGTGTCAGATCGGCGCCGCCGCCGAACCATTGGCTGGAAGTGACCACCATGCGCGTGTTCATGTGCACGGCCGGAACGTTGGGATTCCACGGGTGCGCGATCAGCGAAATGCCGGATGCCCAGAAGCGTGGGTCTTCCTCGGCACCGGGCATCTGCTTCCTGAATTCGGGCGAGAACTCGCCATGGACGGTCGAAGTGTGGACGCCGACCTTTTCGAAGACGCGGCCGTGCATCATCGACATGGTGCCGCCGCCGCCGCGCCCCTCGTCACGTTCCCATGGCGTCTTCTCGAAGCGGCCGGGCGACCACGAGGCCAGCGGCCCGCCAAGGTCCTGCTCGATCTGCTCGAAGGTGGCGCAGATGCGTTCGCGCAGGGCCTCGAACCACAGCCGTGCCTTCATCTTCTTTTGTTCGATGTCGGCGGGCAGGCCTGCCGGTATTTCTGGTCGTTCCAAGTGCCGTCTCCGGTTGGGGCGGCGAGTCCCACAAATGACTCGTCTTTTGCCGGCGCGATCCCTAATCTCTTAAGGGCAAGGGTCAAGTCACTTTGGTTTTGCGCATGATCCTTTCCGAAACTCGATACCGATTTCGGGTCATGCGCCAGGTGCAAGGAGTTGTTTCGTGCGCACCCCGGCAAGACCGCCGCTGGATGGCCTGAAGAAAAGGCTCGATCAAAGCCGGGCCGAGCGCGTGCGTATGCCGCGCGATGGTTTCCTGCGCGAGACCTTCGTGCTGCCGCGCTCCGATGCGCGGCTCAAGGCCAAGGAATGGTTCGAGCGCTTTCCCAAGCAGGCCTACTGGACCGAGATCGAAAGCTGGTTCGAGCGGCCGGGCGACCTCATCGAGTTCACCATCAGGCGGTTGCCAGCGGCTGACTAGGATGTCCTCGAGAGAGGCGGAGCAACCAGCCTCCTTGCCCCTGTCCCCTCGCGCGCCAGCCGGTCGCCCTTGTTGCGCAGCGGGCATTTGTCGATCGACATGCAGCCACAGCCGATGCAGTCGGTCAGCCCGTCGCGCAGTTTCTTCAACTGGGCGATCTTGTGATCGAGCCCGTCGCGCCAGGCGGTCGACAAAACGTTCCAGTCATCGCGCGTTGGCGTGCGGCCTTCTGGCAGCGAGGCCAGGGCTTCACCGATCTCGGCCAGCGAGATGCCGACCTCCTGCGCGACCTTGATGATCGCCACACGTCGCAGCACGTCGCGGCCGTAGCGGCGCTGGTTGCCCGACGTGCGGTGGCTGCGGATCAGGCCGCGGGCCTCGTAGAAATGCAATGCCGATACCGCCACCCCGCTGCGCATGGCGACCTGGCCGACTGTTAATTCCGTAACAGCAGCCATTTCGCACTTTCCGCTTGACCTCAAGTTAAGTTGAGCTTGTAGCGAAGAAATATCGTTTGGGCAAATGCAGGAGAAGGCGATGTGCGCCTGGGTGAGAATAAGTGGAGAAAGCTCTGTCGTCGTCGACGATAGGGGTGATGTTGTCGATGGGTTGTGGATTCTATCCGAGTTGCCGGATGGCTTCGCCCGCCGCCATGGCGACGGAAAGCGCGACGTTGATGCTGCGCGCCGTACCCTGCATCGGGATGGTCAGCCGCGCATCCGCCGCCTGGTGGACAGGGTCCGGCACGCCTGCGGATTCCCGGCCGAACAGGAGTATGTCGCCTTCGGCGAAGATGAAGCTGGTGTAGGCCGTCGTGGCTTTGGTCGACAGCAGCACCAGCCGGCGCGAACCAGCCTTGCGCCATTCCTCGAAGGCGTGCCAGTCGACATGCCGGGTCAGGGCGGCCATTTCGAGGTAGTCCATGCCGGCGCGCTTGAGCGCTTTGTCGGAGAGCGGAAATCCGGCCGGTTCGATGATGTCGACGCCGAGTCCGAGGCACGCGGCGAAGCGCAGGATTGTTCCGGTGTTGCCGGCAATGTCAGGCTGGTAGAGCGCGATGCGGAGACGACAGCTCATTTCCGCGTCCTTCTAATAAGTGGCGGATCGGCCACAGCGGCCTGGCGGTTTTGGAAATTGCTGGACCTGCGGGTGGCTATTTTCTGCGAAGTCGGGTATACAACCAGCATTGTCAACCCGAACCGATGGAGGGGTAATTCATGATGACCATGCACATCCAGCGCCCCTCTCGTGGGCTTACCTGCCTGCCGGCGGTTTCGGTACGACGATTCTCCTGACTCTCTAAGACTTGATCGCACCGATTCCCGCCGAAACGATTTTTCGGCTCCCGAAGGAATCCTGCGATGTTTTTCAAAAAGTCAAAAGGGCTGAACGCCCCATCTGAAGCTGTCCGGACCGATGATCGTCGTCATGTCCAGACCGACGCAATGCGTGCCTCCGGCCGAATGCCGGCGGACGATATTGCTTCGCCTTTTTATCTCGATTTTCACACGGAGGACGGACCGATGTTCGATCCCTACAGAATACCTGGCTCGAGGAGCCTGCATATCCATCGACTGCCGACCTGGGCGCTGCTGATCGGCGACACCTATTCGTCGGCGGTGCACGCCGAGGTTCGCCGCCGGCCGCATCGCGGCATGCTGCCGGATGTCGATTTTTCGCGCGCGGTTCCCGATCTGAGCCGGCCTTCGCTGGTGCGCCGGATCATCCGGCTGATCCGGCCGGGCGCGAAAAACCGGGCTGGCGGCACCGTGTCGTCAGGATCGTCTGGCGCAGCTGTCGGCGAAAAGCCCGCGAGCCCCTATATTGCGCGAAGCAGGGCCGACGGTCCGGGTGATTCCAGACCGTCGGCCCTTGACGCCATGGGTTCCGGGGATTTCGTACGCTCACGTGCCGCGTAAGCGGCAAACACATTTCACAGGCATAACCTATGTTGTTGTTTAGCTGGTTTGAAAAAAGGCTCGATCCGTTCCCCGCAGCGGAACCGGTCGAGCCGCCCAAGACGCTGGTTGCCTTCTGCCTGCATTATACGCGCGGCGCATGGCCCTATATCCTTTTCGACGCGGTGCTGGTGACGGCCATCGCGATCGCGGAAGTATGGATGTTCGGCTTCCTCGGCCGCATCGTCGACTGGCTGTCGGGACAGAATCGCGAAACCTTCCTGCAGACGGAAGCCTGGAAGCTCGCCGGCATGGCCTTCATCGTGCTGTTCGCGCTGCCGGGCACGGTATGGCTGCATTCGTTTCTCAACCAGCAGACGCTGATGGGCAATTATCCCATGCGCATCCGCTGGCAGGTGCACCGCTATCTGCTCAAGCAGTCGATGAGTTTCTACCAGGACGAGTTCGCCGGCCGCATCGCGACAAAGCTGATGCAGACGGCTCTCGCCGTGCGGGAATGCGTCATCAAGGTGATCGACGTCCTGAACTACGTTATCGTCTATTTCCTCGGCATGCTGCTCATCGTCGGCTCGGCCGACTGGCGGCTGGCCGCGCCGCTCGGCTTCTGGCTGGTCGGCTATATCCTTTTGCTGCGATTTTTCATTCCCCGGCTGGGCAAGGTCGGCGAGGAGCAGGCCAATGCGCGCTCGATCATGACGGGCCGGGTCGTTGACAGCTACTCCAACATCCAGACGGTCAAGCTGTTCAGCCATGCACGCCGCGAAGCGTCATTCGCCAAAGACGGCATGTCCGGCTTTCTCGAAACGGTCTACCGGTCGATGCGGCTGGTGACAGTGCTTTTCGGCTCGCTCTACATACTGAACGCGCTGCTCTTGTTCTCGGTGACCGCGATGGCGCTGTGGCTGTGGCTGGGGCAAGCCGTGACGATCGGCGCGGTCGCCGTGGTCATCGGCCTTGTGCTCAGGATGTGGGGCATGTCGCAATGGATCATGTGGGAAATGTCGGGCCTGTTCGAAAACATCGGCACGGTGCAGGACGGCATCGCCTCGATCTCGCTGCCGCGCCTTGTCGAGGACAGGCCGGACGCGAAGGAGATCAGCGTTTCCAGGGGTGAGATCCGCTTCGAGGACATTCGCTTCCACTACGGCAAGCAGAAGGGTGTGATCGAAGGCTTGTCGCTGGCGGTGAAGCCGGGCGAAAAGGTCGGCATCGTCGGCCGTTCCGGCGCCGGCAAGTCGACGCTGGTCAACCTGTTGCTGCGCTTCTATGACCTCGAAGCCGGCCGGATTCTGATCGATGGCCAGGAGATCGCCGGTGTGAAGCAGGATTCGCTGCGTGCGCAGATCGGCATGGTCACGCAGGACACCTCGCTGCTGCATCGTTCGGTGCGCGAGAACATCCTCTATGGCCGGCCCGATGCCTCGGAAGAGCTGCTTGTCGAGGCGGCGCGGCGCGCCGAGGCGCTGGACTTCATATCAGGGCTTTCGGATGCCGGCGGCCGCAAGGGCTTCGATGCCCATGTCGGCGACCGCGGCGTCAAATTGTCCGGTGGCCAGCGGCAACGCGTCGCCATTGCGCGCGTTATGTTGAAGGACGCACCTATACTTATCCTTGACGAAGCGACCTCGGCGCTTGATTCCGAAGCCGAGGCGGCGATCCAGGAGAATCTCTACAGGCTCATGCAAGGCAAAACCGTCATCGCCATAGCGCACCGGCTCTCGACCATCGCGGCGATGGACAGGCTGGTGGTGATGGACAAGGGTCGTGTCATCGAGGAAGGTTCGCACGAGGAACTCGTCGCCCGCGGCGGGCTCTACGCGCAGCTCTGGCAGCGCCAGTCGGGCGGGTTCCTGCTTGAGGACGGTCCCGCCGACCCCGCCAACGATGCACTTGCAAAGGGGCAAGCCGCAGAATGATGGCCGCCGCATGATGACAGCCGTCTATCGCTGGTTCGAGAACTGGGTCTATCCGTTCAGGGAGCCAGCGAATCTTCGGCCACCGACCAGCGTCGGCGGTTTCCTCTGGCACTATGTCGGCCAGGCGAAGTTCGCCTTCTTCGCCATGCTGGTCATCGGCGGCATCGCGCCGCTGGTCGAGGCCGGCCTGTTCTACTTCGTCGGGCGGCTGGTCGATATTCTCGACCAGCTTCCCGCCGAGCGCAGCTGGCACGCACTGTGGGCCGCCGCCGGCCCTGAACTGGTTTTCATGGCCGTGGTGGTGCTGGTCATCCGCACCGTCGTCGTTGGCCTTTCTGCCCTGGTCGACGAACAGACGATCACACCGGGCTTCTACAATCTGGTGCGCTGGCAGGCGCACCGGCATGTCTCGCGCCAGTCCTACGCCTTCTTCCAGAACGATTTCGCCGGCCGCATCGCGACAAAGGTCTGGCAGGCGGGGCAAGCCACCGGCGACCTGATGGAAAGCTTCATCGAGGTCGTCTGGTTCATGATCGTCTACACGGTGACGACGCTGGCGCTGGTCGCAGGCCTCGATCTCAGGCTGGCGGTGCTGGTGGTGATCTGGATTTCCGCTTTCGCTTGGCTGGCCAAGCTCTACTTGCCGGCAATCCGCAAGCATGCCGAGGAAACCGCCGAGGCCGGCTCGATGATCACCGGTCGCATCGTCGATTCCTATTCCAACGTGCAGACGCTGAAACTGTTCTCGGCCGACGGCGACGACCGCTACATCAGGAACGGTTTCGACATCTACCTCGACGCATTGCGCCCGTTCACCCGCCGGCTGACCGGCGTGCGCATGGCGTTGACGACGCTGTCGGGCATCATGATCACGGCGATCGGCTGCTTTGCCGTTTATCTCTGGGTCGAGGGCTCGATCACCGTCGGCGCAGTCGCCTTCACGCTGTCGCTGGTGCTGCGGCTCAACATGCTGCTCGGCCGGCTGATGATGCAGCTCAACAGCATCTTGCGAAACCTCGGCGTGCTGGAGAACTCCAAGGCGCTGATTTCGCAGCCGCTCGGCCTCGCCGATGCGCCCGACGCCAAGGAACTTGTCGTGGCGGGCGGGCGTATCGAGGTGAAGAACGTCGAGTTCCATTACGGCAAAGGGTTCGGCGTGCTGAACGGCATCGACCTTGTCGTCAAGCCGGGCGAGAAGGTCGGGCTGGTCGGACCGTCGGGCGCCGGCAAGACGACGCTCGCCAATCTGGTCCTGCGGCTCTACGATCTGGAGGGCGGCTCCATCACCATCGATGGCCAAGACGTCTCCGATGTCACGCAAAACTCGCTGCGCGCTAATATCGGCGTCGTCAGCCAGGACACGGCGCTGTTCCACCGTTCACTGCGCGACAACATCAAGCTCGGCATGCCAGACGCGACCGATGCGGAGGTGATCGCGGCGGCGAAAAAGGCCGAGGCGCACGAGTTCATTCTGACCTTGCGCGACAACAGGGACCGCGCCGGCTACGAGGCTTTTGTCGGCGAGCGCGGCGTCAAACTGTCGGGCGGACAGCGCCAGCGCGTGGCGATCGCCCGCGTCTTCCTCAAGGATGCGCCGATCCTGATTCTCGACGAAGCGACCTCGGCGCTCGATTCCGACATCGAGGCGGCGATCCAGGAAAATCTGACGCGGCTGATGGAAAACAAGACGGTCATCGCCATCGCCCACCGGCTGTCGACGATCGCGGCACTCGACCGACTGGTGGTGCTCGACGGCGGCCGCATCGTCGAACAGGGC
Organism: Mesorhizobium sp. WSM4809; assembly: GCF_055811655.1. Lineage (NCBI taxonomy): Bacteria > Pseudomonadati > Pseudomonadota > Alphaproteobacteria > Hyphomicrobiales > Phyllobacteriaceae > Mesorhizobium > Mesorhizobium sp. WSM4809. The sequence goes on along the minus strand of NZ_JBVVQW010000002.1, from coordinate 133,761 downwards.
ACGCATGACGAGTTGGTAGCACTCGAGGGGCTCTATGCGCGGCTGTGGAAGCGGCAGTCCGGCGGTTTTCTCTATCACGAGGACAGCGTGCTCGAAGAGACACGCCCGGCGGAGTAGCTCCATGAGTGGATCAACAGGCGCCATCTCAGAGGTCGGCTACGTTCTCAAGCGGCTCCGGCCGACCATTCCGGCCTTCGACACGCTGAAGGAAGAGAGCCGGGAGGAAGGCTACTGGATGCTGGTGCGCCTGGCGGATGGCTGGGCAAGTGGCCGCAACAAGTTCTTGAAACGGGGCGAGGCGCTGTACGGAGCCTGGGATGGAAGGGAACTCGCCGGCGTGTGCGGGTTGAACATCGATCCCTATTTCGAGGCCAGGGACCAGGGCCGGGTCCGGCACCTGTTCGTCAGTGCGCGCCACCGTCGCGCCGGCCTTGGCCGGATGCTGGTTGAAACCGTTATCGACAGGGCACGTCACCATTTCGCCGCGCTGAACACCCGCGCGCCGCAAGAGGCTTTTGGTTTTTACGCACGGCTTGGATTTACGCGCGTGGAAGGCGAAGAATTCGTCACTCACCGCATGGTTTTCGCGAAAGGAGACTGAAATGTCCTTGCGTCCGCCATCTCATCTTGCCGGCGGCTCGGCCGCTGAAGCCGCCTTCGACGCGCTCGGCCATGAAATATTGGCGGAAAAGGCGGCAGCACTTGGCCGCGCCGGCCAGCGGGTAGAGGAAACGCTGGCCAGGCTGCGCGACAATGCCGACGAGCAACTGCGCCCCCGGCTGCTCAAGGATGCCGCCGAGGCGGTGCATGGCTACTTCATCCAGCGCGAGCTGTGCGGCTTGCGCAAGCACGATGCCGTCATTCGTGAATACAACATCCCGAAAGCGGTGCTGGCCAGGCTCGGCGCGAAATAGGGATCACTCAAGCCATTCGGTGATGAAGCTGCCGTTCTCGTGGATGTCGGTCGTCTCCAGCGGGCCTGGGCCGAGATTGGTGAATTTGTGCGGCGTGTTGGGCGGCACGATCAGGATCTGGCCGGCGGATGCCTCGATCTCCTGGTCGCCGACAGTGAACAGGCCGGTGCCCTGGCGGATGATGAAGATCTCCGCGTAGGGATGCGTGTGCAGGCGGGGGCCGCCGCCGACGCCAGGCAAATAGTTGAAGATCAGGCAGGAGTTGGAGCCGTAGGCGCCACATTGCAATTCGCCCTTCCAATGGTCGGAGCGAACAGACCAAGTGTCGCGGTCTATGACGTGTGCCATGATACAAGGATAGACCCGGCTGGCGCCTTGTGTCGAGCCGAACAGGGGCGTCGGATTTGCGGTTGTTTCCCGGTTGTTTAGCGATGTTTGGCGGCTATCCGGCGTCGCGTTGAGCGGTGGCGGATTTTGTCCCCGCGACAATCTGCCCTTGTGCCTTCACCCGTCTGGACAAAAACGGGCTTCACGCATAAACCGAAGTCCAAATGCCGGAGGAATTCGCAAGCCTGTTCGCCATGCGCTGTCGGGTTGGCGTAATTGAGCGGGGAACAAGGCTCAGCCACCGGCACGGAAGAGGCGAAAGGATCAGGCACCCGTGAGCGCAACCGACACCCAGGATCCCAACCGTCGTGATTTTCTCTACGTCGCCACCGGCATGGCCGCAGTGGTCGGCGCGGGTGCCTTCGCGTGGCCGTTCATCGACCAGATGCGCCCCGATGCCTCGACGCTGGCGCTCGCTTCCGTCGAAGTCGACGTCGCCTCGCTGACGCCGGGCATGTCGCTGATCGTCAAATGGCGCGGCAAGCCGGTCGTGGTCCGCAACCGCACCGAACAGGAAATGAAGGACGGCGAGGCCGTCAAGCTGGCCGATCTCAAGGACCCGATCGCCCGCAACGCTAATCTGCCGGCCGATGCACCGGCGACCGACGCCAACCGCACCACACCCGGCAAGGAAGCCTGGATGGTGATGGTTCAGGTCTGCACCCATCTCGGCTGCATTCCGCTCGGCCAGGAAGGCGATTTCGGCGGCTGGTTCTGCCCATGCCACGGCTCGGTCTACGACACGGCCGGACGCATCCGCCAAGGCCCGGCGCCTGAGAACATGGCGGTGCCGGTATTCAAGTTCATTTCCGATACCAAGATCCTTATCGGTTGAGGCAGGGGACATTTCGATGAGCGAGGGACACTCGACCTATACGCCCAAAACCGGTTTCGGACGCTGGTTCGACGCCCGTATGCCGCTGCCGCGGCTGGTCTATGACAGCTTCGTCGCCTATCCGGTGCCGCGCAACCTCAACTACGCTTGGACGTTTGGCGGCATCCTGTCGATCATGCTGGTGGCGCAGATCCTGACCGGCATCGTGCTGGCCATGCACTACACGGCCGACACCAATCTGGCCTTCGGCTCCGTCGAGAAGATCATGCGCGACGTGAATTCGGGCTGGCTGCTGCGCTACATGCATTCGAACGGCGCCTCGTTCTTCTTCGTCGCCGTCTACATCCACATCTTCCGTGGCCTCTATTACGGCTCCTACAAGGCGCCGCGCGAGCTGCTGTGGATCCTCGGCTGCATCATCTATCTCCTGATGATGGCGACCGGCTTCATGGGCTACGTGCTGCCATGGGGCCAGATGAGCTTCTGGGGTGCCACCGTCATCACGGGTTTCTTCAGCGCCATTCCGCTGGTCGGCGACTGGATCCAGCAGCTGCTGCTCGGCGGCTTTGCCGTCGACAACCCGACGCTGAACCGCTTCTTTGCGCTGCACTATCTGTTGCCGTTCATGATTGCCGGCGTCGTCGTTTTGCACATCTGGGCGCTGCATGTCGTGGGCCAGTCGAACCCGACGGGTATCGAGGTCAAGTCGAAGACCGACACTGTCGCCTTCACCCCCTACGCGACCATCAAGGACGCGTTCGGCATGATCGTGTTCCTGTTCTTCTTCGCCTATTTCGTCTTCTACCTGCCGAACTATCTCGGCCATCCCGACAACTACATCGTCGCCAACCCGCTGAAGACGCCGGCCCACATCGTGCCCGAATGGTACTTCCTGCCGTTCTACGCGATCCTGCGCGCCATCACCTTCAATGTCGGGCCGATCAACTCCAAGCTCGGCGGCGTGCTGTGCATGTTCGGCGCCATCGTCATGTTGTTCCTGGTGCCGTGGCTCGACACTTCGAAGGTACGCTCGGCCGTTTACCGGCCCTGGTACAAGCTGTTCTTCTGGCTGTTCATGGCCGATGCCATCCTGCTTGGCTGGCTGGGCTCGCAGCCGGCCGAAGGCAGCTATGTGTTCATGGCGCAGATGGCGACATTGTTCTACTTCGCCTTCTTCCTGATCGCGCTGCCGGTGCTCGGCCTGATCGAGACGCCGCGACGGCTGCCGAACTCGATCACCGAGGCGGTCCTCGAGAAGAACAAGGGCGGCAGCGGACATCCGGCGGGCGCTACGGCGGCGCCGGAAACCAAAGGCTGAGCGGGTAGAGAATCTAAGGGGATTTGGCATGAAAAAGATTCTCATCTCGCTGGCGCTGGTCGGCCTCGTGGCCGTCGGCATCGGGTCGGCGGGCACTTGGGCGATCGCCGCCGAAGAGGCGCACAACGCCGCCGCGCCGACGCATTTCCCGATCGACGAGCCGAAGGAAATGGACTGGAGTTTCACCGGCCCGTTCGGTACCTATGACAAGGCGCAGCTGCAGCGCGGCCTCAAGGTCTACAAGGAAGTCTGCTCGGCCTGCCATTCGATGAACATGGTGGCGTTCCGCACGCTGTCGGACCTCGGCTATTCCGATGCGCAGATCAAGACGCTGTCGGCCGAGTACACGATCCATGACGGTCCCAACGATGCCGGCGACATGTTCGACCGTCCCGGCAAGCCGTCCGACCACTTCCCGCCACCGTTCGCAAACGACGAAGCGGCCGCCGCTTCCAATGGTGGTGCTGCTCCGCCCGACATGTCGCTGCTGGCCAAGGCGCGCGGCGTCGAGCGCGGTTTTCCGCAATTCGTCTTCGACATCTTCACCCAGTATGACGCGGGCGGGCCCGACTATATCCACTCGCTGCTGACAGGCTATAACGAGACACCGCCTGCCGGCATGGTTATCCCGGAAGGCACCCACTACAACCCCTATTTCATGTCGGGCGTGTCGCTGAAGATGCCCAACCCGCTGTCCGACGGCCAGGTGACCTATGATGACGGCGCGCCGCAGACAGTCGACCAGTACTCCCGCGACGTTTCCGCCTTCCTGATGTGGGCGGCCGAGCCGCATATGGAAGACCGCAAGAAGACCGGTTTTCGCGTGCTGGTGTTCCTGCTTCTGTTCGGCGCTCTGGTCTATCTCACCAAGCGCAAGGTGTGGGAAGGCGTGGCGCATTGAGCCACACAATCAAGTGATCGCGAAGGGCGCCGAGAGGCGCCCTTTTGCATTTCCGGAGGCTGGTCATGTCACATGGCCGTCACCGCATCCGGCGATCCTGTGCTGCTCTCATCAAAGGATCGCATTCATGAAAAGATACGCATCGCTCGCGGCAGGCCTGTTGCTGCTCATCGTGGGCTCGGCCGCGCAAGCGGAAGACGCCCAGCCCTTCATCACCAACAAGGATGTCGACCTGACGATGATCCTGCCGCCGCCGCCGGCAAACGATTCGGCACAAACCAAGGCCGAACTCGGCGAGGTGCTGACTTTGCAGGTCACGCGCACCCCGGAGATGGTCGCCAGCGCGGTGGCCGATGCCGAGGAGAATGTCTGGCGCTTTGCCGACGTGATGGGGCCGAAATTCAACAAGGAAACGCTGCCGAAATTCAGCGCCTTCTTCGATCGCGTGGTGGCTACCAAAGGCGCTGTCGTCGATCCCGCCAAGGATGTCTGGAAGCGCCCGCGCCCGCATCAGCTCAGCGATCTCGTCAAGCCTGCGGTCAAGCTGTCGAGCTCCGGTTCCTGGCCTTCCGGACACGCCACCGTCGGCACGATGATGGGCATCATTCTGTCCGACATGGTTCCGGAAAAGCGCGCCGAGATCATGGCACGCGCGAGCAAATACGCTCACAACCGCGTGGTTGGCGGCATCCATTTTGCGTCCGATGTCGAGATGGGCAGGATTTCCGGCAGCGTCATTGCCGCAGTCCTGCTCAACCGGGACGACTTCAAGGCTGAATATGAAGTGGCCAGGGCCGAGCTTCGTTCCGATCTCGGCATGTAATCCTCGTCAGCCGGATTTAGACGGGAAGGGGCGCTTAAGGCGCTCCTTTCTTGTCTGCGCCATTGCTTAGGCGGAAGTTCGGCAATTAGTCCGTTGGCATGGCGGCATGAGGTTGATATTCGACGCATCGAACGGTGGCGAGAAGCTCGTCCCGCCATGGCTTTTGGATTTCGATGATGCGGCTCAGCGACTGTCACAACTTTTCCGATTTCCGGCTGATGGCACAGCAGCGGCTGCCCGGGCCGATCTTCAATTACATTGACGGCGCGGCTGACGATGAGGTCACCTACCGCCGCAACGCCGCAAGCTTCGAGACCTGTGACCTGGTTCCCAACGTGCTGCGCGGAGTGAGCGAGGTCGACATGTCGGTGACGGTCATGGGCCAGAAGCTGGCGATGCCGTTCTATTGCTCGCCGACCGCCTTGCAGCGCCTGTTCCACCATCAGGGCGAGCGCGCGGTCGCCAAGGCCGCAGCCAAGTATGGCACCATGTTCGGCGTCTCGTCGCTTGGCACCGTCAGCCTCGAGGAGGCGCGCAGCATCAGCAGCAGTCCGCAGGTCTACCAGTTCTATTTCCATCGGGACCGCGGTCTTAACCGGGCGATGATGCAGCGGGCAAAGCAGGTCGGCGTCGAGGTGATGATGCTGACCGTCGACAGCATCACCGGAGGAAATCGCGAGCGCGACAAACGCACCGGCTTTGCCATTCCCTTCAAGCTCAACCTTGCCGGTATGGCGCAGTTCGCGCTCAAGCCGGCCTGGGCGATCAATTATTTCACGCATGAGGGGTTCAAGCTGCCGCAGCTCGACGAGCATGTCGACATGGGCGGCGGCACGATGTCGATCAGCCGCTACTTCACCGAGATGCTAGACCCGTCGATGACGTGGGACGATGTCGCTGAGATGGTCAAGCTTTGGTCGGGTCCGTTCTGTCTCAAGGGCGTTATGTCGGTAGAGGACGCAAGACGCGCCGTCGACATCGGCTGCAGCGGCATCGTGCTGTCGAACCATGGCGGGCGGCAGCTGGATGGCTCGCGGGCGGCGTTCGACCAGCTTGCCGAGATCGTCGATGCCGTTGGCGACAGGATCGATGTCATCATGGATGGCGGCGTGCAGCGCGGCACCCATGTGCTGAAAGCGCTATCGCTCGGTGCCAAGGCCGTCGGCGTCGGACGCTACTATCTGTTCCCGCTCGCGGCGGCGGGCCAGCCCGGCGTCGAACGGGCGCTTGAGCAGATGCGGGTCGAGATCGAACGCGGCATGAAGCTGATGGGCTGCAGTTCGATCGAACAATTGTCGCGCAAGAACCTCCGTTTCAGGTAATCTCGACCCATGAAATCCTCCCTCGAAGACACATTGCTCGCCGCGATCCGTACCATTCCGGACTATCCCAAGCCCGGCATCCTGTTTCGCGACATCACCACGCTGCTCGGCAATGCGCGCGCCTTCCGCCGCGCCATCGACGAACTGGTACATCCCTACGCCGGCCAGAAGATCGATAAGATCGCCGGCATCGAGGCACGCGGGTTCATCCTTGGCGGCGCCGTCGCCCATCAGCTCTCGGCCGGCTTCGTGCCGATCCGCAAGAAAGGCAAGCTGCCCTACGAGACGGTGCGCGTCGCCTATAGCCTGGAATATGGGCTGGACGAGATGGAGATGCACAAGGACGGCGTTGCTCCGGGCGAGAAGGTGATCCTTGTCGACGATCTGATCGCCACCGGCGGCACCGCGGAGGCGGCGGTCAAACTTCTGCGCCAGATCGGCGCCGATATCCTCGCCGCCTGTTTCGTCATCGACCTGCCGGACCTCGGCGGCCGCGCCAAGCTCGAAGCCCTCGGTGTGCCGGTCAGAACGCTGATAGGGTTCGAGGGGCATTAGGTTTCTCCCTCGCCCCGTTTACGGGGAGAGGGAAGCGAAGCGAGCAACGCGAGCGGAGCAGGGTGAGGGGTAAGTACGACCGTCGAGTTTAAGACACCAACGCTGGCGCCGCCCCTCATCCGCCCTTCGGGCACCTTCTCCCCGTAAACGGGGCGAAGGAAAAAGCTACTCCACCTTCACCAGCACGGCGCTTTCGAACTCGAGCACCTTGTCGCCGGTGGGATCGAAAGCTTCCGAACGCAGCGCCAGCAGCCGCCAGCCGGGGCGTGAGGCGATTGGGCGGTGCGACAGCGCGGTGCGCGTGAAGGTGATGGTTTGCCCGGCATAGACCGGCTTCAGCCATTTCAGGTTCTTGAAGCCGGGCGAGGGGCCGAATTCCGGCACCGGACCGGGACCGCTCCACGCAGCGATCTCGGCGTCCATGCGGTTTTCCAGATTGAGTTTCATCCAGGTCGCGGCCGTGTGCCAGCCAGACGCGCAGAGGCCGCCAAGAACGCTTTTCTTCGCGGCCTCCTCGTCGATATGGAAGATTTGCGGGTCGTACTTGCGGGCGAAGGCCTTGATCGCCTCGGGCTCGAATGTGTGCGAGCCGAGCGTGATGGTGGTGCCGATACGGAAGAACTCGTCCAGTGTCATGCTTGGCTCCCCGCGGCATCGCGCGTGAGGAACATGACGGAGTTCTCGAGCTCGAAGACGCTTTCGCCACGCTGGTTGAACAGCTCGCTGCGCATGGTGACGAAGCCGAGTTGCGGCTTCGATTTCGACAGGCGCTTGGCAACAACCATCAGGGTGCCGGTCAGTTGGTCGCCGGCCAGGACCGGTTTCTTCCATTTGACCTGATCGACTCCGGGCGCGCCCTGGCAGGTCGAGTCCAGCAGGAACGCATCGCAGAGCATGCGCATGAACATGGCGCAGGTGTGCCAGCCCGACGCTGCCAGCCCCCCGAGGATGCTGGCCTTGCCGGCCTCCTCGTCGAGATGCATCGGCTGCGGGTCAAATTCTCCGGCAAATTCGACGATCTCGGCGGCACTCACGAGCTTCGAGCCGAGGTCGATCGATGCGCCCTCGATGAAGTCCTCATAGGCCCATGCTTTTATCTCTGCAGTCATGGTCTGGAATCCGGCTTGTCGACCCACGATCCCCAGGATCGGGGTTTCCGGATGCAGGCCGGCGTTCATTTGGTCAAGCGATTTCTACTGCGCCAGCCTGTGGCAGGACCGACAACGCCACTCAGAGCCAGCCGCGGCGGCGGAAGTACCAGAAGGGCAGGATCGCCGACAGCACCATCATGGCGATGGCGAAGGGATAGCCAAGTTGCCATTTCAACTCGGGGATGATGTCGAAATTCATGCCGTAGACCGAGGCGACCAAAGTCGGCGGCAGGAAAATGACGGCGGCGACCGAGAAGATCTTGATGATGGCGTTCTGCTCGATCGAGATCATGCCGAGCGTGGCGTCCAGCAGGAAGGAGATCTTCTGCGACAGGAAGGTGGCGTGGTCGGCGAGCGACAGCACGTCGCGAGACAGCGTCTTGATGCGCGCCTTGGTGTCCTTGCTCATCTTGGTGCGGGTCGAGGCATGGGCGAAGAAGCCTGCCAGGCGCTGCAGCGAGATCAGGCTGTCGCGGATCGAGGAGGCGATGTCCTCCTTGCGGCCGATGGCTTTCAGCAACTCCTGGAAATCACGGTTGCGCTTGGAAACCTTGGTCGACCGCGCCTCGAAGATATCGCGCGAGATCGCCTCGATGTCGCGGCCGGCGCGTTCCAGAATGTCGGCAAGACGGTCGACGATCGCCTCCAGCAAGCCGATCAGAATGGTGTCGCCGCTGGTGCAGCCGGTCGCCACCTTTTCGGCGCGCTGCGGAAAGGTCTTGAAAGCTTTCGGTTCGTGGTAGCGCACCGTGATCAGTCTTGTGCCGGCGAGCACGAAGGTAACCGGGGACATCAAGGGATCGTCGATTTCGGTCTGGGCGGGCAGGGTGGCGGTCATGAAATAGGCGCCGTCCTCGACATAGAGGCGGCTCGAAATCTCGATCTCCTCCATCTCCTCGCGCGTCGGAATGGCAACGCCGAGCCAGCTCTCGATCGTCGCTTCCTCTTCCTTTGTCGGGTTGAACAGGTCCGCCCAGACGATGGTCTCGCTGTTTGCCAGGAGATCGTCGACGACGCGCAGGCGGTCATTGTCCACGACGAAGGCCTTGATCATCGCCTGATATCCCTTGCTGGGGCCAAAGGGTGCGTTCGGATTGACGCGTCGTGTTGGATTGCACGGGTTCTCGACGTCAGCGCCGACCGTGCGTCTGCCGCTTAGACCTGTGACGTGACAAAATCAAGACAACCGGCTGTAGGGCGGATGGCCGCCGTCGCCTTGGAAGCATGTATCGAGGAACTTCGCCGACAGCTTGCCGGGATGTTCTCGAGCGCTTCAGGCATCAGGTGTTGAACTTGAACAACAGCACATCGCCGTCCTGGACGACATATTCCTTGCCTTCGTCGCGCGCCTTGCCGGCTTCCTTGGCCGCCACTTCGCCGCCCAGTGTGACGAAGTCGTTGTAGGAGATGGTCTGGGCGCGGATGAAGCCGCGCTCGAAATCGGTGTGGATGACACCGGCGGCCTGTGGCGCCTTGTCGCCCCTATGAATGGTCCAGGCGCGCGTCTCCTTCGGCCCGGCGGTGAAATAGGTGATGAGGTGCAGCAAATCGTAGCCGGCGCGGATGACCTTGTTGAGGCCTGGCTCGTCGAGGCCGAGCGAGGACAGGAATTCCATCTCTTCCTCGTCCGAGAGCTGCGCGACCTCGGCTTCGATCGCCGCCGAGATCACCACTGTGCCGGCGCCCTGGGCGGCGGCCATCTTTTCCACGGCCCTGGTGTGTTCGTTGCCGGTGGCGGCGTCGGCCTCCGCGACATTGCAGACATAGAGCACGGGATGCGAGGTCAGAAGGTTCAGGCCCTGCAGGATGCGCAAATCTTCGGCCGAAATACCCTTGAGCAGGATGCGGGTCGGCTTGCCGGCCTGCAGCAGTTCGAGCGCTGCCTCCATCAACGGCAGCACGGTCGTCGCTTCCTTGTCCTTGCTGCCGGCGCGCTTGCGGATCTGCACGATGCGGCGCTCTAGGCTGTCGAGGTCGGCAAGCATCAGCTCGGTCTCGACCGTCTCGGCATCGGCGACGGGGTCGATGCGGCCCTCGACATGGGTGATGTCGTCATCCTCGAAGCAGCGCAGCACATGCACGATGGCGTCGACCTCGCGGATGTTGGCGAGGAACTGGTTGCCCAGCCCTTCGCCTTTCGAGGCACCGCGCACCAGGCCGGCAATGTCGACGAAAGAGATGCGAGTTGGAATGATCTCCTTCGACTTGGCGATCGCCGCGATCTTCTGCAGGCGCGGATCTGGCACCGCCACCTCGCCGGTGTTCGGTTCGATGGTGCAGAATGGATAGTTGGCGGCTTGCGCCGCAGCCGTTCTGGTCAACGCGTTGAAAAGCGTCGACTTGCCGACGTTGGGCAAGCCAACGATGCCGCATTTGAAACCCATTTTTGTTCGGTCCTATCGGGAAAATAGAAATTTGATCAGGGCTATGGGCGATAGGGGTGATCAACGTCAAGCCCTTCGGTCCCTCGATGCTCAGTCCTTGCCGCCGAACAGCTTCTTCAGCATGGCGGCCATTGGACCGCTTTCCGGCAGCTTGACCACCGGCTGTTGAGGCCGTGCTTGGCGGACATGACTTTGCTGCTTGTGCGCCGGCTGCTTCTGCGCTGGCTTTTCGGGCTCCGGCCCGGCCTTGCCCTGGACGGCGAGACTGGCCTTATTCATGAAGCCGGATTCGTCGCCCTTGACGATCATGGCGGCATTGTCGGCGATCGCGTCGAGCAGCGGGTCGAGCCATTCGCGGTCGGCTTTGGCGAAATTGCCGAGCACATGGTGCTGGACCATTTCCTTGACGCCGGGATGGCCGACGCCGATGCGCACGCGGCGATAGCCATTGCCGATATGGCCGTCGATCGACCGGATGCCGTTGTGGCCGCCGGCGCCGCCACCGGTCTTGATGCGCAGCTTGCCTTCGGCAAGGTCGATCTCGTCATAGAAGACGGTGAGCGCGGAAAGCTCGAGCTTGTAGAAGCGCAGTGCTTCGCCGACCGACTGGCCGGACAGGTTCATGAAGGTCTGCGGCTTGATCAGGACGATTTTTTCGCCGCCGAGCGTGCCCTCGGAAATCAGGCCCTGGAATTTCTTCGACCAGGGCGAAAAGGAATGGCGGCGGGCGATTGCGTCCGCCGCCATGAAACCGACATTGTGGCGGTTGTCAGCGTATTTCGCGCCCGGATTGCCGAGACCTGCAAACAGCAGCATCGCCTGCTCCGGGCGTGAAAGAGTTACTTCTCGTCGGCGGCAGGAGCTGCCTCAGGTGCAGCCGCTTCAGCCGTCTCTTCCGTCTCCGGCTTCATCGCCGACGAACCGGCAATGGTCGCGATGGTGAAGTCGCGGTCGGAGATCACAGGCTTGACGCCAGCCGGCAGCTTGACCGCCGAGATGTGGATCGAGTCGCCGATGTTGGCGCCGGTGAGATCGACGGTGATGAACTCCGGGATCGCATTGGCCGGGCAGTGGAACTCGACTTCGTGACGCACGATGTTGAGCACGCCGCCGCGCTTGATGCCGGGCGACTTGTCCTCGTTGATGAAGTGGACAGGCACGTCGACATTGACTTCGGTGTCCTTGCCGATGCGCAGGAAGTCGACATGGACAGGGAAATCCTTGACCGGGTCGAGCTGGAAGTCCTTCGGCAGGACCTGGATCTTCTTGCCGTCGACATCGATCGTGGCGATCGTGGTCAGGAACCCGCCGCCATGGATCTTGTAGTAGATGTCCTTGTAGGTGAGCGCGATAGCCAGGGGAGGCTGCTTGTCACCATAGATTACTGCAGGCACTTTACCGTTGCGGCGAACTGCACGGGCGGACCCCTTACCGACCTGTTCGCGTGCTTCGGCCTTGAGCTCGTAAGTGTCGTGGCTCATGGCATTTCCTTTCGGTTTACTGGAGCGCTCACGGTTGGCAGAGTGCCTGGACCGTAAACGTCGAAAGCCGACATACCCATGCATGATCTGGTCCGAAAACCGGAATCCACTTTTCGGGATCATGCGGGAAGGCGGCCTTCCGCCGCGTTGCCTCCAAGGGTGTCTACGCGGGTGGCGGCTCTATAGCGGAAGGCGGCCGGAGGTGCAAGCCAAAGGCACGCCCAGCCTGGTGCAGTCCAGGCGGTCGCTATCCGCGCTTTTCGATGACGGCATAAAGCACGTTGCGGTTCTCGCCGAAGAACACCCGCGCCTCGACGGTGTTGCGGTCGACGCTGGCATTGACGATGTTCCACATATCGACCTCCGATCGCAGCAGCAACACCCAGTCCATGAATGTCTCCCGGTAGCCGGCGTCAGGCGTGCCCTCGGCGTAGTTCGCAAACAGGAACGTCCCGTTCGGCTTCAACATCTGCAGGCAGGTCTTCGTGAGTTTCACCGCGACGTTGTGGGCGAGGTAGTCGTAGAGGCCGGAGGCATAGATGAAATCGAACTTGCCGAGCTTGTGGCCCCGCGTGAGCACGGTTCGCACCGAGCCGTCGATGGCTTCGACCGCGGTGCCCTGGAAGTCGCGCGCGATCAGCCCAACGCTCTGGGGATCCTGATCGAGCGCAATCCAGCGCTTGAGACGGCCCTCCGTCAAGGCTACCGAGCGATTGGCCTCCCGCAAATGGCCGGCCGCGATCGCCAGGACCTCGGTTTGCGGTCCATTCTTGACCGCAATCTCGTCGACATATCGGGTCAGGAGGTCGCGTCGTTCCCGTGCCGCGACGCATGAGGGTACGTTCTGGGTATGGCTATAGAGCGCCTTGCCGATCTCCGAGGCATTGGCCACGCTCTCTGCCACGTGCGGGTCGCAATAGATGTAATCAAGCAACTGCGCGTCGCCGGAATAGCCCCTGGGCTTGGTGAAGGACCAGCGCGTCAGCGGATCCTCGAGAAAATACTTCAGGATCGGATGGTTCTGCGCCACCGGTATCAACGCATGCCAGACGTCGGGATGAACCTTGGAATGCAGGCCATTGAGGAAGGACAGCAAGCGACCGACGATCTCGGCGGGGTTCTTGTCCTGTTCGATCTGCTGCTGTGTCGCGTGGAGAATGAGCGCCAGCTCCGCGCGCGCGGTTTCGAACGCTTCGCCATGATGCTCGAGCTTTCCCCGAGGCAGCGTGCCGGCGAGCATCGCGGCAGTAATCAAGCTTTTGCCATCAAGAATGGTCTGCACGCCATCACTCCATAGTTAACAGTCGGTTAACTTATTGCGTAGAATGCTCCATTTGCCAATGTCGGGCTGACGGCATTTTATCGTTATGATTAATTTCCCGCCAACCATGTTCCTCTTTAGACGGCTTCCGGCCCGAATTCCGGGTTCGAGTTAACGGAAACTTGTCTTGCGCGATTGCATTTGTTTGCCCGGCGTCGCAATCGCCGTCGCGTCCCAAAGGAGCCGGCCCGCGTGGGGGCAGAAGCTGGAAATGAGTTCGGAAAACAAAATCCCTTTCAAACGGGGTCTATTGTGATGAACGAACACCTGTCCTCCGTATTGGTTGATACGGTTGATGCGGAGCCGTACGAGCCGCGCTATGAACTGAGCGCCGACGAGCTCCGCACCCTTTACCGCACCGAAGCGCAGGCGACGCGAAGAGGAGAAGCCAGGCCAGGGCTCTGGATTGCGGTTGCGATCTATCTCTTGTTTTCGGCAATGGATCTGCTGCTGATCCCGGACGTTGCCGCCTACACGATCACGGCGCGCTTCGCGGTCGGCTTGAGCGCGCTTTTGATCCTCGAAGCACAGCTTCGCCGGGGGATTGGAACGGAATGGCTCGACGTGACCTGCGCCGGAGCCATCATCTTCGGCTATGTTGGTTGGTTGTGCCCAGCGGTTCTTGGCGCGGACAAGGAAAGCGTCTCCTACTATATGGTCTTCGGGACCATATTCATGATGAGCGCAAATCTTTTCTTTACGTTCAACTTCAAGCTTTCCATCGTAACTTCCGCAATAATATTGTGCATACTTTACATCGTGAATTATTTCGTTCCTTCAACCCTTACATATAAAATGGTATTCGGGGCTTTTTATATTTCCTGTTTCACGTTCACCTCGTATGTGAACTGGAAGCTGAATGAGGAACGCTACAACGTCTTCCTGAATGCCCTGGAAGCCAAGATCCAGCACAATGAGGCGACCGAACGCGGCAAGGCCCTGCTGAGGTTGTCGCGGACCGATCCGCTGACGGGTCTGGAGAACCGGCGCGCGATCGACGAAAAGCTGCGGGACTACTGGAGCGAATGGCAAAAGGTAGGCACCAGCTTCGGGGCGATCCTCATCGACGTGGACTTCTTCAAGAAATTCAATGACTGCTACGGCCATCAAGAAGGCGACCGCTGCCTGATCCATGTCGCCAATGCCCTTAGCGATATGATCAAACAGTATAATGGCTCCATCGGCCGCTATGGCGGTGAAGAGTTCATCGTCCTGGCTCGCATGGAGAAAAAAGAGCAGATCCTGGACATCGCGGAAGCCATTTGCAGCACAGTGGAGAACCTGGCTCTGACGCACGAACTGCGGCGCGACGGCGTCTCGATCGTAACCGTGAGCGTTGGTGCCGCATTCACCAGGACGCAGACCGGGGCCAAGCTGGAGAAGATCATCCACGAGGCCGATCGCGCGCTTTATCTGGCAAAAGCCGGCGGCCGAAACTGTGCCCGGCTGTTCGACCCAACCGATCCGCAAAGCAGCGACGAGAGCGAGAACATTGCGGCCTTGCTGAAGATCGCGATCGGCCAGAATCTCGTTTCACTGGTTTATCAGCCTATCCAGGATGTCAAATCGGACCGGGTTGAAGCGGTGGAGGCTCTGATGCGCCTCAAAATGCTGGATGGCACATCGGTTCCGCCGAGCCTGTTCATTCCCGTCGCGGAACGAACCGGCGCGATCCTGGAACTCGGGCGCTGGGCGATAAGGACGGTGTGCGCCGAGCTCCTGGCGGACGACCACGTCCGTGTCGTCAGCGTCAACGTCTCTCCGATCCAGCTTAAGACACCTGGCTTCGCAACGTCTGTCGCGACCATTCTGGGCGAAACCGGCGTCGCCGGCAGCAGGCTGGCCTTCGAGATCACCGAAGGGCTGGAGATGGAGATGCACTCGGACATTCTGCGCTGCATCAGCGACCTGAAGCTGCTGGGGATCAAGATATGGCTTGATGATTTCGGGACCGGCTTTGCGGGCCTTTCGTGGCTTCGCCTGATCGATTTCGACACGGTGAAGATCGACCGCTCTTTTCTGCACGACTGCAGCTCCCTGAGCGGCAAGGCGATGCTGCAGGACATCATCACCCTGGTTCGAAATCGCGGCCACAAGATCCTGGTCGAAGGGGTGGAAACCGACGAACAGATGGCTTTGATGCGCGAATTCGGCATAGACAAGATCCAGGGCTTCCATGTCGGCCGCCCCGCTCCCGCTGTCAGTTTCCAGGCAAAGCGGGCCATGCGCAAACGGTCATTTGCCGTGCTTAAGTCCGCATGATGATGGCCTCTGTCCGACGTTTGGCTTAGCCGCCGTCAAAAGCCGTGCTGATTGCAATTAATCCATGACAGGGCCAAGCAAGGGGCTAGCGGTCGCCGGTCAACGCGTTGCGTAGCGCCTGGATCTGCCGGTTCAAGGCATCGAGCTCGGCCAGCGTCATGCCCGAGCGTTCGACCAAGGTCTCGTTCAGACAGTTGCACTGGACAAGCAGCCCGCGCCCGGCTGATGTCAGATCGACCTGCACCTGGCGCTCGTCGGTCTGGCTGCGCTGGCGCGTCACCAGCCCGGCCTGCTCCATTCGCTTCACCAGCGGCGTGACGGTGCTCGATTCCAGAGCGAGCCTGTGGGCGATCGTGCCGACCGACATGCCGTCGGCCTCTCCAAGCGCGTTCAGTACCAGGTACTGCGGATAGGTGATGCCCATATCGTCCAGCATCGGCTTGTAGGTGCGGTTGATCGCCATGCTGGTGGCGTAGAGCGTGAAACAGAGCTGATTGTCCAACGGGAGAGGCACGGCGCATTCCTTTTGCCAATATGGGCATCAATTCGATACCACGAAAAATAATATCGCGATACATATTTTTGTGGACAAGGGTTTTGGGCCGCGTTAGCTATATGGTTATCGCGATATTGTTTATTGCGGACATAACCAAAGGAGATTGAGATGACCTCGCAAACCAAGCCCGGCTCCGGCAGCGGTACGATCACCACCAAGGACGGAACGCAGATTTACTACAAGGACTGGGGGACCGGGCAGCCTGTCGTCTTCCATCATGGCTGGCCGTTGAGCAGCGACGATTGGGACGCCCAGATGCTGTTCTTCCTGTCGCAAGGCTACCGTGTCATTGCCCATGATCGGCGTGGCCATGGGCGCTCGACCCAGACGGATATCGGCAACGAAATGGACACCTATGCCGCCGATGTCGCGGAACTCGCCGCTTATCTTGACCTCAAGAATGCCATTCATGTCGGACATTCGACCGGCGGCGGCGAAGTGGCGCGCTATGTTGCCAACTATGGCGCCGGCGGCCGTGTCGCCAAGGCGGTGCTGATCGGCGCGGTGCCGCCAATCATGCTCAAGACTGCCGCCAATCCCGGCGGCCTGCCGATCGAAGTGTTCGACGGCTTCCGCTCCGCCCAGGCAGCCAATCGCGCCCAGTTCTTCCGCGACGTTCCATCAGGTCCGTTCTACGGGTTCAACCGTCCGGGCGCGGACATCTCGCAGGGCGTCATCGACAATTGGTGGCGCCAGGGCATGATGGGCGGCACCAAGGCGCATTATGATTGTATCAAGGCTTTCTCGGAAACCGACTTCACCGAGGATCTGAAGGCAATCGACGTGCCTGTCCTGGTCATGCACGGAGACGACGACCAGATCGTTCCGATCGCCGATTCGGCGCTGCTGACGATCAAGCTGCTCAAGAAGGGCGAGCTCAAGGTCTACAAGGGCTTCCCGCACGGCATGGCCACGACCCATGCAGACATCATCAACGCCGACCTGCTGGCCTTCTTCAAGGCTTAAGGCCATGGCCCACAAAAATGCACCCGTCATCAGGCGGGTGCATTTTTGTGACAGCGGCAGACCCGCCTGATCTAGGCGGCCGCCTGCGCTTTGCGCGCTTCCTTCATGTTTGGCAGGAACACGGTGAGCAATCCAAGAAACGGCAAATACGAGCAGATCTGGAAGACGAAATCGATGCCCTTCATATCGGCGACGATACCGAGCACGGCCGCCGCGATGCCGCCCATGCCGAAGGCGAAGCCGAAGAAGATGCCGGCGATCATGCCGACGCGGCCCGGCACGAGTTCCTGCGCAAAGACGACGATGTTCGAGAAGGCAGAGGACAGGATCAGGCCGATCAGCACCGTCAGCACCATCGTCCATTCCAGATTGGCGTAGGGCAAGGCGAGCGTGAAGGGCAGCACGCCGACGATGGAGAACCAGATCATCGCCTTCTGCCCGTAGCGGTCGCCGAATGGGCCGCCGAGCAGGATGCCCAGCGCCGAGGCTCCGAGGAACAGGAACAGCATGACTTGGCTCATCTGCACCGAAACGCCGAACTTATGCATGGAATAGAAGGTGTAGTAGCTGGCGAGGCTGGCGATGTAGGCATTCTTGCTCAGCACCAGCAGGGTCAGCACGATCAATGCGTTCATCACCTTGCGGCGCGGGAAGGGCGAAACGAAGCTCGCCGCCTTGCGGGTGCCCTGTGCGGCACGCAGCCGGCTGTACCAGCCGCCGACCTGCCACAAAACGATGATGCCGATCAGCGAGCCGATGGCGAACCAGGAAATGCTGGTCTGGCCGAACGGCACGACGATGAAGGCTGCCAGCAGCGGCCCCATGGACTGTCCGAAATTGCCGCCAACCTGGAACAGCGACTGCGCCAGGCCGAAGCGGCCGCCGGAGGCGAAGCGGGCGATGCGCGAGGATTCCGGATGGAAGATCGCCGAGCCGATGCCGATCAGCGAGGCGCCGATCAGGAGCAGCGAATAGTGCCCGGCATAGGCGAGCACAATCAGGCCGATCAGCGATGACGCCATGCCGTAGGGCAGCGAATAGGGCATCGGCCGCTTGTCGGTGATCATGCCGATCACAGGCTGCAGCAGCGACGCGGTCACCTGGAAGGTGAAGGTCAACAAGCCGATCTGCCAGAAATCGAGGCCATAATTCTCTTTCAGGAGCGGGTAAATGGCCGACAGCAGCGACTGCATGATGTCGTTGATGCAGTGGCAGAAGCTCACCGCCAGGATGACGGTGAAGGCCGTCGCCTGGGCTGAAGCGTGACTGGTGGTCGCCGGTGGGGCGACGCTGGCGGCTGTCGTATCGGTCAAGGTAGGCTCCGTGGTCTTTTTGGCGGGCAGGCCCGCAGGCAGTTGACGGACGCACCTGCGGCCGCCTTGTCGGACGCTCCTGTGGAGCGCTTGGGACCGGTGCCTTATAAGCTGCTTGCGGGATGACTTCTTTCGTGGTTTGGTCCAATAGTTTCGCAAGTGGGCCATATCGGATGCCGCACGGCAAAGAAGTCTTTCACGCTGGCAACGCCAATCTCGGGCAGTTGCACGAGAGCCGCTGGCAGTGGCTTGAGCAAGTGGCCGGGCCGGCGGTGGCATTGCCGACCGAATATCCCGATGGCTACCGTGTGCCGAAACACCGCCACAGCCGCAGCCAGCTCTTGCATGCGCTTGTCGGCGTGGTGCTGGTGACGACGCGCTACGGGCGCTGGATGGTGCCGCCCGACCACGCGATGTGGATTCCAGCCGGCACCGAGCATTCCGTCGAGATGCTGGGCGATGTCTCGATGCGTTCGGTCTATGTCATGCCACAGGCGATCCCCGGGCTGCCCGAAGGCTTGCGCGTCGTCGGCGTCACCGACCTGATGCACAGCCTGATCGTGGAATCGGAAAAGCTGCCGCAAGGCGGCGTTCTGGAAGGACGTGGTGGGCTGATCATGAACCTTTTGCTGCACGAAATCCCGACCTTGCCGGAACGGCCGCTCGGCCTGCCATTCCCGTCCGATCCAAGGCTGTCGGCGCTCTGCCGGCGCTTCGTCGCGGCACCGTCGCCGCATGCGACGATCGATGAATGGGCGGATGCCGCCGGCATGAGCCGCCGCTCCTTCACCCGCGCCTTCCAGCGCCAGACCGGCCTGTCGCTGTCGACATGGCGCCAGCAGGCCTGCCTGTTCGCGGCGCTGCCCAGGCTGGCGGACGGCGAGCCGATCACCAGGGTGGCGCTCGATCTCGGCTATGACAGCGTGCCGGCCTTCATCACCATGTTCAAGCGCATGCTGGGAACCTCGCCGCGCGGCTATATGCGCGGCGCACGAGAAAGCGTCGAGGTCGCTCGTCGCCTGGTCGGCCCGGTTCGGTTGGAAAGCCCTGCGCCGCAACGGCAGGTGCTGTTCTAGAGCATTTTACCGTTTCATGGAAACGGCGAGCTGCTCTAACTCTTTGTTTTGACGTAATTCTCTAGGGAAAGCGCTACGCGCTTTTCCCGGGAAAACCGCTTCACACTTTTCCTAGAATTGCTCTAGCTAGAATTGCTCTAGTCGAACAGGCTCGACACCGATTCCTCGGTCGCGGTGCGCGAAATGGCTTCGCCCATGAGGTCGGCGATCGAGATGACGCGGATGTTGGGCGCGTCGAGCACGCCCTGGGTGGGCTGGATGGAATCGGTGATCACCAGTTCCTGCAGCTTCGAGCCGCTGATGCGGGCAACCGCACCGCCCGACAGCACACCGTGGGTGATATAGGCGGTGACACTGGTGGCGCCGTTGGCCAGCAGTGCATCGGCGGCGTTGCACAGCGTGCCGCCGGAATCGACGATGTCGTCGATCAGCAGGCAATCCTTGCCGGCGACCGCGCCGATGATGTTCATGACTTCCGATTCGCCGGGCCGTTCGCGGCGCTTGTCGACGATGGCCAATTGCGCATCGAAGCGCTTGGCCAGCGCACGGGCGCGGACCACGCCGCCAATGTCGGGCGAGACAACCACGACGTTGCCGAGTTGCTTGTATTTGGCCTTCACGTCGCGGGCCATCACCGGCACGGAAAACAGATTGTCGGTCGGAATATCGAAGAAGCCCTGGATCTGGCCGGCATGCAGGTCAAGTGTCAGAACGCGGTCGACACCGGCGCGGGTGATCATGTTGGCGACCAGCTTGGCCGAGATCGGCGTGCGGCCGGAGGCGCGGCGGTCCTGCCTGGCGTAGCCGAAATAGGGGATGACCGCCGTGATGCGCTTGGCCGAGGAACGCATGAAGGCATCGATCATGATGAGCAATTCCATCAAATGATCGTTGGTCGGGAACGAGGTCGATTGCAGGATGAAGACATCCTCGCCGCGCACGTTTTCCTGGATTTCGACGAAGATTTCCTGGTCGGCGAAGCGCCTGACCGTGGCTTTGCCCAGCGGGACGTTGAGGTACCGGGCGACCGCTTCGGCCAGCACCCTGTTGGAATTGCCCGCGAAGAGTTTCATGCACGGTTCCTGGTGGAGGATGATGAGACCTGACGGACTCGCTTGCGCCCTTTAACCGGGCTTTTAGCGGCCCGCGCCGGTATTGCAAGCGCCGAGATCGGGAATCCGCCGGCTAAACTCAAGAAAGCTCCGCGCCATCGCCGGGCTGCAACAGGGAGCAGCGGACTTGCGCTGCTCCTTCTTCTCGTTGGGCATTGGATTTTCCCAAAACCGTCTCCACTTTTTGGGCCCGATGCCTCTAGCCCGCCTTGCCGCCGAGCCAGGCCGCGAATTGGTCGATGGTCTGGTCGGCGATCGTCTGCATGGTGGCCGGCGAGACCCCCTTCCAGCTGTCGCCGCCCGCGCTGGCGCCGGAATTGACCGACGGGGCCTTCTGCTGACCATTGATGCGGTGCAGCCGGTTGCCGGCGGGGTCATAGACATCCCAGACATAGATGACGGTGGTGTCGGCGCCTTCCGACATCGTCGAGAAATAGCCCTTCAGCACATGTGTCACGGTCTGGTCGGCGCTGCCGGCGAGCGTGATACCGCGCTGCCTGGCGCGGGTCTGCAACTCCGCCGTCAGAGGTGTCGCGGCTTCCACCGAAGCGCCGACGATCGGCGCGATCTGCAGGCGGGTCTTCGACAGGATGGCAGCGCTTTGGGCTGATGTGACCGGTGCGGCGGTGGTTGCGGGAGCGCCCGCCGTGCTGGTGGCGGGCAGCGTCTGGGTCGACGTCGCCGGCGGAGTGATCGCCGACGGTTCGAGCACGTCCTTTGCGTTGGTGCAGGCGGCAAGAGCCAATGCCACAAGCAATGACACGGTCGTCACATGCGATCGTCTCATTTGCCTTCTAACTCCTTGGCGAAGAACGCCTCCCATTGTGGATTCACTGTACGATCAAGTCGAGATCATGGCGGGACAGCGGCTTGGGCTGGGATTCGGTGGTCAGGTAGGTGCGGCCAAGCGTCATCGCCGTCTCGGTATCGGAGTCCATGATGATCATATGGGCGAACAGCGTCATGTTGGGCGCGATCGGTTCGGGATTGCCCTGGTAGAACATCGGCATGTCCATCCAGGACGGGGTGAAGCGGGCGCCGACCGAATAGCCGCAGGCGTTCAGCCGGTGCTTGGTCAGGCCGTGTGCCTCCATGGTGCGGGCATGCGCATCGAAGACGTCGCCGAAGCTGTTGCCCGGCGTCATCGCCTTTTCGACAGCCAGGAGTGCCGCGCGGGCGGCGTCGAACAATTCCTGATGGCGCTTCGACACCTTGCCGGTCAGCACCGTGCGCATCATCGGTGCGTGGTAGTGGTTGAAGACGCCGGCCCATTCGAGCGTCAGCTGGTCATTTTTGGTGAGCTTGCGGCGGCCGGCCTTGTAGCGGCACAGCAGCGCATCGACGCCGGAGCCGATGATGAATTCGTTGGCCGGATAGTCGCCGCCGCCGGCAAAGATCGCACCCTGCATGGCGGCCAGGATCAGGGCTTCGTCGCCGCCTTGCTTGATCAGCGGCAGCGCCGCGTCGAGCGCATCGTCGGAGAGATTGGCGGCCTTCTCGGCCTTGGCGATCTCGGCCGGGCTCTTGAACAGGCGCAGGCGGCCGACAATGCCGGACGCATCGGCGATCTGGCCGAAGGTCTGCAACTGTTCGTCGAGCCGTCGGCCATTGAACGCGGTCAGGCCATGGGTGTCGTATTCGACACCGATGCGGGCTCCGAGCAGGTCGAGTTCGTTGAGCAGATTACGCAGGTCTACCGCCGGATTGGCGCCATTACGGTCCGTCCACAAGACGATGTTGTCGATAATCGAGGTCTGACGCGCCTGGCGCAGGTCGGCCGAGCGGGTCAGCAGCACCATCGAACCGTCGGCCTTCACCACCAGGCACTGGAAGAAGCAGAAGCCGAACGTGTCGTAGCCGGTCAGCCAGTACATGCTTTCCTGCGCGAACAGCAGGATGGCATCAAGCTTCTTTTCGGCCATCTCGATGATCAGCCGGTCGCGCCGCGCGTCAAATTCAGATCGTTCAAAATGCAGCGCCATTATTCCCTCTCCAAGACGATTGCCGAAACCTGCCGGCCGTAATCGGGCTCCTTGCGATGCGTGGTGCGCCGGTAGGAGTAGAACAGGCCTTCCTCGGCGTAAGTGCAGCGGTCGAGGCCCTCAGCCGTCACGCCGGCCTCGGCCAGCCGGTCAACCGTGTAGCGGTTGAGGTCGAACATGGCATGGCCGGCATTGGCGGACGGCGCGAAATAGAGGATGTTTTCGGCGTCGGCATCGACAAAGCGGGCGACGAATTCCGGGCCGACCTCGTAGTTATCAGGGCCGATGGAGGGGCCCAGCACGGCGACGATGTTTTGACGCCGGGCACCGAGGCTTTCCATTGCCAGGATGGTGTTTTCGAGCACGCCGGTGAACGCGCCTTTCCAGCCGGCATGCGCGGCGCCGATGATGCGCGCCTCAGCATCCGCGAACAGCACGGGACCGCAATCGGCGGTCGAAGCGCCGATGGCGATGCCCGGCCGGTCGGTGACGATGGCGTCTGCCTTGGGCCGCTCGCCGGCAAAGGGCTCCCTGGCGATGATGACGTCGGGCGAATGGATTTGCCAGGCGGTCAACAGATGGTTCGCCGGCACGCCCATCCAGGCGGCGACGCGGCCGCGGTTCTCTGCGACCAGCGCCTGGTCGTCATTCGATCCGGTGCCGATGTTGAGGCCCTGGTAGATGCCGCCGGAGACACCGCCGATGCGGGTGAAATAGCCGTGGCGGATGCCTTGTGCCTGCGCCTTGTCCAGCAGCGGCGACCGAACGGGATCCGGTTTGGTCTGATTCAGCATGCGGGCGTTGTTGTCCGTGTGGGCGGTTTCGTCAAGAAGAAGGTGCTTGGTCGAGAACAGGCGCTGCAAAGCGCGGACGGGAGATTGGGAGGGGCGGCGGTAAAAAGTCAATCCGCCCCGGCGAAGGGCCGAACCGCCACGCCGCGAGGCAGTACCGCAAGCACCTTGAACAGCTCGCCCATGGCTTGCGGCCCTGCGAGGCGCTCGACGTCGCCGGCGATCCTTTCGCGCGCCGCCTGGCCGGCATCGGCGCCAAGCCGGCCGGCGCGCTCGAGGATGCCCATGCCGAGCAGGAAGTCGCCCTGTGTCGTCAGATGGGCTTCGAGGCCATGTGCACGCACGATCGCGGCCAGGGCGGCGAAATCGACATGGGAGGTGAGGTCGGCCTCACCGGGATTGGCCAGCACATCTTCGTGATCGTGGCTGCGCAAGGCCTGCAGCGTGTCCCCGACACCCGGCTGGAGATGGCCATAGTCGAGAAACAGGCCAGCGCCGCCATGCCTGGATATGCGCTCGGCGATCGTTGCCATGAGCGCGGTGCGGGCAGGCGCCACTTCGGCGATCGAACCTTGCGGCGCTTGGGTGGCATCGGCGGGCAGCAGCGTCGGGTCGACCGAGCCGGCGCCGGCGAAGAAGCAAAGGTCGTTGGTCTCGTCGAGGCCGACCACGCGCTCGCGCCAGCCGGCGCCGGCGCGGAGGAACTGGCGGATGGGCACGGCGTCGAACAGTTCGTTGCCGACGATGAACAGCGGTTGCTGCGGCAAGGTCTCGATGGTTTCATGCCAGCCAACCGCGAAGGGTGTGGCGCCAAGCGTCTGCTTTTGCACCTCGGTCAGGCGCGGGCTGGTCTCGATCATGGCGAAGGTGGCGCCGCTGGCCAGATCAGGATCGAGCCGCGACAGCGTACGCAGCATGTCCTTCATCAGCGTGCCGCGGCCGGGGCCGATCTCGGCGATGGTGGCCGGCAGCGGCCGGCCGCTCGCCTGCCACGCCTGGTACATCCACACGGCGACCAGTTCACCGAACATCTGGCTGATCTCCGGCGCGGTGATGAAGTCACCGGCCGCACCAAAAGGCTCGCGCGTCGTGTAGTAGCCGTCCGCCGGGTCGAACAGGCACATCGCCATGTATTCGTTGATCGGTATCGGCCCCAGGGCCTCGATCAGGTCGACGATGCGGGTCTTCAGCCGTGTCATGCCGGCTGCGGCTGCGTCACCGGCTTGGCGGTCAGCATCGCCCAGATGCCGGCCAGCACCATCGGCGTCGACAGGATCATGCCCATGGTCAGCCAGTTGGTGCCGAGGAGGTAGCCGAGCTGCTGGTCGGGCTCGCGGAAGAACTCGACAAAAATGCGCGACAGGCCGTAGCCGCAGATGAAGGCGCCGCCGACGAAGCGCGGCGTCTTCAGCTTGAGGCGCGAATGGGTGAGAATGCGCAGCACGAGGAACAGCACCACGCCTTCGAGAAGCGCCTCGTAGAGCTGGCTCGGGTGACGGGCAAACGGCCCGCCATTGGGGAATTCGAAAGCCCAGGGCACGTCGGTTGGGCGCCCCCACAACTCGGAGTTGATGAAGTTGGCGACGCGCACCAGGCCAAGGCCGACCGGCACGCCGGCCGCCACGACGTCAAACAGCGACCAGGTGCGGATGCCGCGCTTGATGGAAAACAGCGTCATGGCGAGGATGACGCCAAGCAGGCCGCCATGGAACGACATACCGCCTTGCCAGACCGCCAAGATATCGAGCGGGTGGGCGATGTAGCGTGGCAGATCATAGAACAGCACATAGCCGGTGCGGCCGCCGAGCACGACGCCGATGGCCGCCCAGACGATGAAGTCGTCGAGATCCTCCGGCTTCATCGGCAGGACGCCGTTCGGCCACAGCCTGGCATTGGCGGCGAGCCGCTTGGCGTACCACCAGGCAAACAGGATGCCGACGATATAGCCGACGCCATACCAGTGCACCGCCAGCGGCCCGATCTGGATGAGGATCGGGTTGATGTTGGGGAAGGGCAAGGAGGCCAGCGGCAGCAGGAAATATTCGTTCAACGGGGAACTCTCATTTCGAAACGCGTTTGCGCGCGGACCATGCGGCAGGGTTTTGGCAGGGTCAAGGCAAGGTGGGCGCCCTCGACTTGATGCCGCAGCGCGGCGCAACATGCTTGCATTCGACGCGCAGCGCCACTACGTCAATTTGTGCAAGCGCGAGGATTTGCCATGTCGACCGGACCGAACCGCATTCTCGATGAATTCGCCAAGCTGATGACCGACGCCGCCGGCGCCGCCCAGGGCGTGCGCCGGGAGGTGGAGACGGCCTTCAAGGGGCAGGCCGAACGCATTCTCAACACCATGGACGTGGTGCAGCGCGAAGAGTTCGAAGCCGCGCGCGAGATGGCCGCCAAGGCGCGGGAAGAAAACACTCGCCTTGCCGCCCGCATCGAGGCGCTCGAGGCGAAGCTTGCCGAACTGGCCGGCGACGCCACACCAGCGACGGCGGCCAAGCCGCGCACAAAAAAATAATCGTTAAACTTTTCCACATAGCCCGATCCTGAAAAGCGCTTTGCCGTGAATCGCTTAACGGCATTGCATGAATCTTTGTGACAGCGGCTTTCCACATGCAAATGACGCAGTGCGAAAAATTGGGCTGTTCACGCGACTCCCGATCAATAGACTGAATTTGTTGCATGATTCGGAGCAGGGTCATGCGACCGGGCGGTGGGGTCCGGTCTGGGGTCTTTGCGTCGAGAAGGTAGTCTTTTGCGCGAAGAAAGTCCTAGCCGTCCGAGTTCTAGACAAGATTGTTCGTTGTGTGTGCCCTCCCGCGGAGCGTGTGGCGGCGCTCGTACAGAACGACAGGAAGCATTCCATGGAACTTCTCGAACTCGAATTCTCCCGCGAAATCCATCCGGTGGATGTTATCGAGCAGGTGGCCCACAACAACGACTGGTCCTTTGAGCGGGCCGGCGACGACGAGATTTCGATCTCGGTTGCCGGAAGCTGGACCGACTATCACGTCTCCTTCTCGTGGATGGAGGATTTCGAGGCGCTGCACCTTGCCTGCGCCTTCGACATCAAGGTGCCGGAGACCCGCGCGCTGGAAGTGATGCGGCTCTTGTCGCTGATCAACGAGCAGATGCTGTTTGGCCATTTCGACCTCTGGGAGCAGGAGGGCGCGATCATGTTCCGCCAGTCGCTGCTGCTGGCCGGCGGGGTCGAGCCGTCGAGCCAGCAGGTCGAAGTGTTGCTGTCGTCGGCGCTGGAAGCCTGCGAATGCTATTTCCAGGCGTTCCAGTTCGTTGTCTGGTCGGGAACCTCGGCCAAGGACGCCCTGGCCGGCGTGCTGTTCGAGACCTACGGCAACGCCTGAGTCCCCGCAAGGCAGACAAGAACCAAGATGAGTTCGAACAGCGAGCGCAAGCCCGAGATCAGTTTTGCCGATTTCGATCGTGTCGACATCCGCGCCGGCACGATCGTCGAGGCCGAGCCGTTTCCCGAGGCGCGCAAGCCCGCATTCAAGCTGAAGATCGATTTCGGCGCCGGCATCGGCATCAAGAAATCGTCGGCGCAGATCACCAAATATTATACACCGGAGACGCTGATCGGCCGGCAGGTGTTCGCGGTGGTCAATTTCCCGCCGCGCCAGATCGGTCCATTCATGTCGGAAGTGCTGACGCTCGGCTTTCCCGACGAAGAGGGCGCGGTGGTGCTCGGCGCGATCGAGCGCAAGGTGCCGGATGGCGGCAGGTTGTTTTAGGCCGCCAGCTTGCGCGTCGTTCCCAGCGCTTCCTCGACCGTGTCGAGGAACATCTCTGCACAAGCCTTCCAGCTGTAGCGCATGGCGCGTTCGCGTGCTTCGGCACGGTCTACATTGAGCGCGGCAAGCGAGGCCTCGCGCAGATCGTTGGAGACCGCGCCGCCAAAGCCGTCGCCGACAATGTCGATCGGCCCGGTCACCGGATAGGCGGCAACCGGCGTGCCGCTGGCCAATGCCTCGATGATGACGTTGCCGAACGTGTCGGTGCGGCTCGGGAAGACGAAGACATCGGCCGAGGCATAGATCTCGGCCAGTTCGTCGTTGGGGCGATGGCCGAGGAAATGCGCTTGCGGATATTTTGCCTTCAGCCTGGCAAGCTCGGGGCCTTCGCCGACGATCACCTTGCTGCCCGGCAGGTCGAGGTCGAGGAAGGCGGAGAGGTTCTTTTCGATGGCGACGCGGCCGACGCAGAGGAAGACCGGGCCCGGGAAGCCGAGATCCTTCTTCTTGTCGGGCCGGAAATGATCGGTATCGACGCCGCGCGTCCACGGCCGCAGCTTGGTGAAGCCGCGCGCCGAGAGGTCGTCTGCGAGCGACTGGGTGGCGACCAGCGTGCCTTGGCCGGAATTGTGGAAATCGCGCAGCCAGCGATAGGCCCAGCTTTCCGGCACCGGCAGCCGTGCGCTGAGATATTCGGGGAAGCGCGTGTGATAGCTGGTGGTGAACGGCCGGCCGGCATTGCGGCAATAGCGCCGCGCCATGATGCCGAGCGGCCCTTCGGTGACGATGTGGATGTGGTCGGCCTTGCCTGCGTCGATCAGGCGCGCGACATGGCCGGGCGTGGTCAGCGCCAGCCTGATGTCGGGATAGGTCGGCAAGGGCAGGGTGCGAAAGATGTTCGGCGTCAGGAAATCCACGGCGACATCGAAAGATTTCAGCGTCTCGGTGAGTCGCTCCAGCGTGTGGACAACGCCGTTAACCTGCGGCCGCCAGGCATCGGTGACCATCAATATGCGCATGGCGGCCCTTTGCAGGAAAGGTCGACGGTTGCCTTGAGACGATGCCGGAACGGCGACCAGACCGCTGCTCTCGCTTCGCTCCAGCGCACCCGGACGGGCACGGGGTCGAAGTGAGGCGGCAAGGTCGAATCAATTGAGGTCGCGCGCTTCATGCGCGTTCTTGATCATGGTTTCATGACGGGCGGATGAAGCCTGTTTCCACTTTCGGTATCGTGCCGGTTATGCGGGAACCTTGATGATAGCGCGCAGTCCGCCGAGCGGGCTGTCTTCAAGGGTGATGTCGCCGCCATGGGAACGGGCGATGTCGCGGGCGATCGACAGGCCGAGCCCGGTGCCGCTGGCATCGAGGTTGCGGGCTTCGTCGAGCCGCACGAAGGGTTTGAAGACGTCTTCGCGCCGGTCGGCGGGAATGCCCGGACCATCGTCGTCGATGGTGACCAGCAGCGAGCCGCGGCCATGGGTGGCGTTGACTTCCACCGTCTTGGCATAGCGGAAGGCGTTGCCGATGACGTTGGACATCAATCGGGCAAAGGCGTTCGGCCGCACATGCACATCGGGGTCTCCGGCAAGCGTCGTCGACAGCTTGCGCTTGCGCAGCCTGGCTTCCTCGCCGAGCTTTTCGAAATAGGCCTCGAGATCGAACCGTCCGGCGTCTTCCGAAGCCTCGCCACGGGCAAAGGCGAGATAGCCTTCGAGCATCGACTGCATGTCGTCGATGTCCTGGTCGAGCGCGGCCTTGGTCTCGGCCTTGCCGCCGGAAAGCGCCAACTGCAGCTTGAAGCGGGTGAGGATGGTTCGCAGGTCATGACTGACGCCGGTCAGCATGGCGGTGCGCTGCTCGATCTGGCGCTCGATGCGTTCGCGCATCTGCATGAAGGCAAAGCCGGCGCGGCGAACCTCCTCGGCGCCGCGCGGCCGGAAGTCACGCGGCATCGGCCGGCCCTTGCCGAAACTTTCGGCGGCTTCGGCAAGCATCAGGATCGGCCGGATCTGGTTGCGCAGGAAGGGAATGGCGATCATCAGGAGCACCAGCGAGGTGCCGACCATCCAGATAAGGAAGATGTGGGTGTTGGAGGCATAGGCCTGGCTGCGGCGCACGAAGACGCGCAGCACCTTGCCCTCGAGCTGCACGCGCACCTCGACGATGTTGGAGTTGCCGACCGTGTCGATCCAGAACGGGCGGTTAATCTGGCGGGTGATCTCCGACGAGAGAACATCATCCAAAATCGAGAAAAACGGTTTTGGGCCAGGCGCGGGCAGCGGGTCGGGCGGCAAGAGGTCGACCTTCAACTGCATGCGGTCCTGGGCGATGCGTATGATGTTGGTGTAGTCGGCATCGCGCGGATAGGTTTCGATCAGGTCGATGATGGCGGCGATGTCGCGCACGGTGGCCTGCGACAGGCGCTGCGTCACGGTTGCCCAATGACGTTCCATGAAGACGAAGGCGACGACCGATTGCAGCAGGATCATCGGCGCGATGACGATGATCAGCGAGCGGGCATAGAGCCGCTTGGGCATATACAGCGAGACGAGGCGCCAGAAGCGGTTCCAGGCGCGCGGCACCGCCTTCAGCGTCCGCGCGGCGCGTACGCTCAAGCCGCCATTGCCCGGCTGTTCCAGTTCCGTGGTTGCCATTCGCTCATTTCGCTTGCCCGCAGCCGCTCAGCAGGCCGCAGGCGGCATTCTATTCCACGCTGAGCCGATACCCAATACCGCGCACGGTCTGCAGCCAGACCGGGTTGGACGGATCGCGCTCGATCTTGCGGCGCAGCCGGTTGATCTGGACGTCGATGGTGCGCTCGCCGACCTCCGAATCGTCACCGACAAGCTCGTGGCGGGGTATCGTCTCGCCGGCCCTTGCCGCGAAGATCGCCAGGATCTCCTGCTCGCGGTCGGTCAGCTTCAGCGCCTCGCCGCCACGCTTCAACTCGCGCCGGGCGATCTGGAAGGTGTAGGGGCCGAAGACCAACTGCTCGACCTTGGGCGTGGTCGCCGGGCCACCACGGCGAAGGATGTTGTTGATGCGCAGGATCAGCTCGCGCGGATCGAACGGCTTCGGCAGGTAGTCGTCGGCGCCGGCCTCAAGCCCTGAGATGCGGCTGTCGGTCTCCGACAGGGCCGTCAGCATCAGGATCGGTACGTTCTTTTCGGCTCGCAGCGACTTGGTCAGGTCGACGCCCGTTTCACCGGGCATCATGACGTCCAGCACCAGAAGGTCGAAGTCGAGGCCGGCAAGCTTGCGCCTGGCTTCGCCGGCATTGCCGGCGACGGTGACGCGAAAGCCGTTTTCGGTCAGATACTGCTTGAGAAGATTGCGGATGCGGGTGTCGTCGTCGACGACAAGCAGATGCGGCGCGTCGTCGTCCGGCGCGGCCGCGTGATCGACCCGTTCAGTGCTCTCCATGGCTTTTCCCTGACATTTTTGCGGACCCAACGTCGATCTGCGCCCTCAGTTCCGGATTGACCATCGCTTCGAGGAACCGTTCCACCAAGGTCCGTTCGGTTACTCCGGAATCCCCCAATGCAGCATGGATGCGGCGCGACTGTGGCCGCGCCAGCGCCAGCGCCAGCGCACGGCCCTTGGCGGTCGGATAAAGTTCGCGCTGTCGGCGGTCGCGCGGACCTTGCAACTGCACGACATGGTCGGTGTCGATCAACTGCTTGAGCACACGGGCCAGGCTCTGTTTGGTGATCTTCAGCACGTCGAGCAGTTCGGCTACCGTCAGGCCCGGCCTGCGGTTGACGAAATGCAGCACCCGGTGGTGGGCCCGGCCAAAGCCGTAGTCGGCCAGGATCTGGTCCGGATCGGAGGTGAAGTCACGATAGGCAAAGAAGAGCAGCTCGATGATGGCGAAGTCGATGCCGTCCTCGACCGACATCGCGGTCCTGATCGGTTTTCCTGCGGCTGGGCTTCGATCCGTCATTATTTCTCCGTGGGAAAGAGAGATTATGTCAGTACTATTGACGTAATTTCCCTGCAATGGTAATTTTTGACAAGCTTTTGGGCGGATTGCGAACGAAAAGGCAAGGGAAGCCGGTTTTTCCGGAATTTCCTAAGTTTGCCAGAGCGCAATTATCCGCCTACGCTCCACCATAAAAGCCGCTTTGGGCGGCCGACACGAAACACACAACGATACAAGTATCCGGGCTGCCGCCCGTGGGAGGTTACCATGGCATCCGTTCCCTTCGATCAACTCGATGGCTCCATCTGGATGAACGGCGAATTCGTCCAATGGGGTGACGCCAAGATCCATGTGCTGACGCACGGGCTGCATTACGCCAGCGCCGTTTTCGAGGGAGAACGCGCCTATGGCGGCGAGATCTTCAAGCTCAACGAACACACCGAGCGCCTGCATGAATCGGCACGCCTGCTCGGTTTCAATATCCCCTATACGGTGGCCGAGCTCAACGACGCCTCATCCACGCTTCTCAAGAAGCAGGGTTTCCAGGACGCCTATGTCCGGCCGATTGCCTGGCGCGGCAGTGAGCAGATGGGCGTCTCGGCGCAGAACAACCGCATCAACTGTGCCATCGCCATCTGGCAATGGCCGAGCTATTTCGATCCTGCGCAGAAGCTGAAAGGCATCCGTCTCGATGTGGCGGAATGGCGCCGGCCCGACCCGCGCACCGCGCCTTCCAGGTCGAAGGCCGCCGGCCTCTACATGATCTGCACCATGTCCAAGCACGCCGCCGAGGCCAAGGGCTATGCCGACGCCATGATGCTCGACTGGCGTGGCCAGGTCGCCGAAGCGACCGGAGCCAACATCTTCTTCGTCAAGGAGGGCAAGATCCACACACCCAAGCCTGACTGCTTCCTCGACGGTATCACCCGCCGCACGGTCATTGGGCTGGCCAAGGATCGCGGCCTGGAGGTGATTGAACGCGCCATCCTGCCGGAAGAGCTGGAAAGCTTCGAGCAGTGCTTCCTGACCGGGACGGCGGCGGAAGTGACGCCGGTTTCCGAGATCGGGCCTTACCGATTCGAGGTCGGCGAAATAGCCAAGAATCTTATGAATGACTATTCTGCGGCCGTTCAGCCCAAGCACGCGATCGCCGCAGAATAACGAAAGTCACAGCTTTTTTAGGAAGTAGGGGCGGTTTTCGGGCCGCCCCTTTTATTTCAGCGTTTCTGCATTTGACTTTCGTCCAATTCGGCGTCTCATGATGGTGTCGGCCCGGGAGGCTGACAGCTATGGAGGGACTAATCATATGGACATGAACACGCTTCTTCCGATCATCATACAGGTGATTACTGGCGTCATCGGTGGTCAGGCGGTCGGTGCGGCGCTCAAGACGGCGGCGATGGGTCAGCTTCCCAAAATCCTGGGCGGAGCCATTGGCGGCGTCGGCGGTGCGGCGATCCTCGGCAGCCTGCTGGGTGGCGGTGCGGTCGATCCGGCGGCTGCGGCAGCAGCAACGAGCGGTCTCGGCAGCGCGCTGAACCTGCAGAACATCGTCGGCGGCGCCGGCGGCGGCGCGATCCTGACCGCCATTCTCGGCGCGGTCATGGGCGCCATGAAGAAGTAGGCGGGCCGTTTCGGTCTTTTCAAATGGGCGGCTTCGGCCGCCCATTTCCGTTTTCGGAGCTACCGATTGTTCGTCTTTCGAGGGTGGACGCCCTTTGTCCGCGCCTCTACATCACCCGTGAACATCGAAAGGACGATCATGGGTCAGCTCAATGCCGGCATCGTGCCGGTCACACCGTTCCAGCAGAATTGTACCATCCTGTTCGACATGGATGACAAGCATGGCGTCGTCGTCGATCCGGGCGGCGATATCGACAAGGTGCTGGCGGTGCTGAAGGACAATGCGATCTCAGCCGGGGCGATCTGGATAACGCATGGCCACATCGACCATGCCGGCGGCGCAATGGAGTTGAAGGAGGCGCTCGGCGTCGAGATCATCGGTCCGCATGAGGCCGACAAGTCGCTGCTCGACAATCTGGAAAACCAGGGCAAGCGCTACGGCATCGCCGGAGCGCGCAACTGCGTGCCCGACCGGTTCCTGTCCGAAGGCGAGACCGTGTCGTTCGGCGGCCATGTGTTCGAGGTGCTGCACTGCCCCGGCCATGCACCAGGTCACGTCGTCTACTACAACCGCGCGGCCAAGTTCGCCCATGTCGGCGACGTGCTGTTCCGCGGCTCGGTCGGCCGCACCGATCTGCCGGGTGGCGACCATGCTGCACTGATCGCTTCGATCAAGGACAAACTCCTGCCGCTCGGCGACGACATCGGCTTCATCTGCGGCCACGGTCCCGGCGGACGTTTTGGCGAGGAGAGGCGGACCAATCCTTTTCTCGTTTAGAGCAATTCACCATTTCACGGAAACGGCGGGGCCGCTCTAACCTTTGTTCTGACTCAATTCCCAAGGGAAAACGCTTTGCGCTTTTCCCGGGAAACCGTTTCACACTTTTCCTGGAATTGCTGTAGGGCGTGCCGATATTCGCCTGCCCCAATCCTGTGATGCTCCAAACAAAAAAGCGCTGGCCTTGCGGTCAGCGCTTTTCTGTTGGGGCAGGGAGGCCCTGGTTTAGTTCGCCGTGCAGAAATGCTGTTCGCCGTCATTGCCGGTGAACGTGCCGGTGCGGGAATTGAAGGTGCGGTAGCGGTCCGAGCAGTATTCGTACCAATCACGCGTCCACGGCTCGGCATAACGATCAGCGTAGACCACCCGCGGCTCCGCATAGTAGCGGCGGACCGGGGCCGGGCGCACCACCACGTCACGATCGTAGTAACCGTCATCGTAGTAGCGGTCAGCGTCGGGCGGCGGGCGGTCATTGGCCAATGCGCCACCGATCAGCGCACCGGCCGCGAGGCCGAGCACGCCGGCGGCAATGGCATCGCCGTTGCCATGATGGCCATGATGGCGGCGCCAATCACGTGCGTTGGCGGCGGGCAAGGCCGAAAGCGTGGTGGCGACCACGGCAGCGGCCAGGACGGCGGTCTTGAAAATTCGGTTCATCTCGGTCTCCTTCGTGCCGGCCCGTGTAGTTTCGGGGATGCGGTCCGGCTTTACCAAAGACTAATATGCAACCGTGGCTGAACGGGGGCTGAACGGATTTCGACGAATTTATTCAAAACAGGCGTCAAAGGTCACGCGCCCTCCAGGGAGCGAAAACCATCGCCGGTCCAGGCCGGCTCAGCCGACCGACAGGTTGACGGCCTTGGGTCCCTTGCCGCGCTTGTCCGGCTCGGTGTCGAACGACACTTTCTGGCCATCCTCCAGGCCGGGAAGGCCGGACGCCTGCACGGCTGAAATATGGACGAAAACATCCTTCGCGCCATCATCGGGCGTGATGAAGCCGAAGCCCTTGGCATGGTTGAAGAATTTGACGGTGCCGGTCTGCGGCATGGGAAGCTCCTTTGTCCCATAAACTCCAGTCTCGGGCCGGCAAATGCCCGAGTGGAAATTTGTCCTTTATTTTAGCGTCATCGGCAAGAGAAAGTTTTGCGGGCGTCTAAAGCACGTTGCGGCACGCTTTGGCTCTTTGTTTTTATGCAAGTCGTTGCCCAGAACCTGGCGGCTGGGCGACATCACCGGCCCGCGCCTTCGATAAGGAAAAGGCGCGACGAAGATCGCCGCGCCTTTCAAAAATTCAGATCCCTCTCCAGGCCAGGTGCAGGCATGGAGCCTCCGTCGCACGTCCGAGTGACATGCGGCGCGCCGATGGCTCAGGCTGCGCGGAGGTTGACGGCCTTGGGGCCCTTGCCCATGCGGTCCGGCTCGACGTCGAAGGTGACCTTCTGGCCGTCGACGAGCGTGCGCAAGCCGGAGGCTTCGATCGCGGAGATATGGACGAACACATCCTTGGCGCCACCATCGGGCGTGATGAAACCGAAGCCTTTGGTCGCGTTGAAGAATTTAACGGTGCCGGTCTGGGCCATTGGGGAAACTCCTTCACCCGTTCAGTCTTTGGTGGTCCCGCCCGCCGCCTGGCGCAAAGGGCAGTTCCCGGTGGTTGCTTCGGCAGTCATGCATTGGCGCATGGTCAAACCCCCCGCCGAAAACGGGGCCGTCAGAGATTCACAGTATCGGGGAAAGGTCGTCCAAAACGTTCCGCTCTCCGGGTCGCAAATGCCCGAACACGGAATTTATCGCACGGAAACGTGATGGTTGCAAGATACCGCCGCGGGCCGCCGTACTGGCGCATCCCGACGCATCAATCGACTGACCTGAGCATCGATGGGCTCGGCATAGGCTTGCTTGCCGGCCGGGTCATCGGCCAGAGCCGGGCCACGAATGGGCCAGACATCGCGGCGCGCTGACCTCCCTTGCGGTCCAGGCGCCGTTATCGTTTGCCGAGCTCAAACGGGGGTTGCATTCGGCAAGGGAATGGCGAGGATCGGTAACCGGGGACCGATCGTGGGAGATCATCATGAAATTTCTGGCGGCAATCTTTTCGCGGCAGGGTTTTGTCATCTTGTTGCTGTCGGCAATTCTTGCCGCCTGCACCGTTGTCGTCGATGAGGGACCAGGGCCACGCCCGCGTCCGCCACGGCCCGAGCCGCAATATTGCAGCAAGCAGTACGAGCCGGTCTGTGCCCGGCGCGGCGGCGACCGCCAGACCTTCGCCAATTCCTGTCTCGCCGACCGGGCTGGCTACCGCATCGTGCGCGACGGTCCGTGCCGCGACAGCGGCGGTGGCGGTGGCGGTGGCGGTGGCGAGCAGACGTTCTGCACCCGCGAATATGCTCCGGTCTGCGGCCGCCGGCATGGCGAGATGCGTACCTTCCCCAATTCCTGCGAAGCCCGCGCCGCGGACTATCGCGTCGTTGGCGACGGGCCGTGCTGAGAACGCTGCGCCTTGTTGAGGACGACAGGCGTCAAGCCGTCGGCTTCACCTGGCGACAGTAGGCGATGAACTCGGACGCAGGCATGGGTTTGGCGAACAGCCAGCCCTGGCCGTAGTCGACGTCGCGCGCCGCGAGGTAGTCAGCCTGCGCCTGCGTTTCCACGCCCTCGGCAACGATCTTCAGCTTCAGTGTCTTGGCCATGTCGATGATATGCGGGGTGACGGAACTGGTGGCGGAATTCGTGCTGATCGTATCGATGAACGATTTGTCGATCTTGAGCGCATCGAGCGGCAGCCCCTCGAGATAGGACAGGCTGGAATAGCCGGTACCGAAGTCGTCGATTGCCACTGCGTGCCCCATTTCGCGGGCACGAATGAGCGTCGAGCGCGCCGAGTTGATATCGACGAAACCGCGTTCGGTCGCCTCGAGCCAGATTTGCTGCGGCTGGATCCCGGTGTGCTGCAATGCTTTCTCGATAATAGGCAGGACCCGCGCGGTGCCGACATCGGTTGCGCTGAGATTGATGGCGATGTGAAGCGAGCGATCGGCGACCAGGAGCCTGTTCAGGTCGAACACAACCATCGCAATGACCTGATCGGTGATCGCCGTGATCAGGCCGCTCTCTTCCGCCAGCGGAATGAAAAGATCGGGCCGGACCAGGGAGCCATTCGGCCGCTTCCAGCGCACCAGCGCTTCCGCGCCGATGCAATTGCCGGTCCTGAGCTCGACGATCGGCTGATAGTGGACGATGAATTCGTGCTTGCGCACGGCGATCTGCAATTCTCCCGAGGGCGAAAGCCGCCTTCGTGACAGCCACACAACCACGCCGATGATGAAGGCAGCCATGAAGGCGCCGAGCGGGAGCAGCATGAATTGCTGCTTGCGAACGCTGCCCAGGATCTGGCTTGTCGGTTCGGTGGCGACAGCAATCCAGTCCGTCCCGCGCGCGGTGGCAAATAGGAGATCGTCATCGATGCCTTCGCCGGGGCCGGCGATGACCTTCTCGATACGAGCAGGATTCGGGCCGTTCAACGCGCCAAGAAGGATGCCCGTTTGCGTCGTCAAGGCGAGCTGGACACCGGGATCGACGATGACGTCGACAAAGCGTACCGGATCGACAAGGACGTTGTGGTCCCTGTATCGCAGCGCCATCAGAAAATGGTCCTCACTTATCACCGGCTGCATGCGGGCGGTGACGGCCATGCCGTCCCTGGTGGTGAAGTCAGGGGTGGATTGCGCCACGCGCCCTTCGGTCGGTCCCCAAGAAGAGCATTTGAGCAGGCCGTTTTCGAAATAGCCCATTTCTTCGATCGGGCGCGTGCTGATGGTGAGTTGCCGCATACGGGCTATATGGTCCGCCGAACAGCGGATGCCGGTGAACTGGTCGATCTGCCGCAAAGCGGCGGTGGCATCGTTGAGCGAGATGTCGGCCCTGGCGATGGCGCGGCTGGCGAACAGCCGCAGCCGCTCATGTTCCTTTTGGACGGCCTGGGTCCAAGCGAGATGAAACGTCGCCGCGATGGGCACGATGGCGCCCAGCATGGCCAACACCACCGCCGTCACGATGATGCGCGACCTGTCCATGCGCCTCCTGCCTTCGGGTATGAGCGGCGATCGTGGGTGGTCGCCCGCAACGTCTCGGCCACCAATCGCGGCAGCGGCCCGGTTCAGGCGGATCTTAGGGCCTCGATCTTACGTGAACTTTAATGGAGTCGTGGGCAGCACCGCTGCTCTAAACCGGATAGGCGCCGTCGGCCGGGCCGGCGTAAAGCTCGCAGCCATTGTCGTCGCAGATGCGCAGGCGATCGGGGATTTGCGGCATGGCCAGCGTGTGGAACAGCGCGGTGGCGCCCTGCAGCGCGGCGCGCAGATTCGGCGCCTCCAGCGATACCTTGTCGAGAGTGGCTTCGTCGGCGTCGCGCGACCGGTAGAACTCGATGACGAAATTCAAACGCGCCTCCGTGGCAGAGCATTGCGCAGGCCTGTCCAGTCAATTCGCCACCTCACAGAGGACGACGGAAAGGGCGCACGAGGCGCGCCCTCCAGTTTGTCAGCCTTTCGACTTCGGCTTCAAGCTGCTCTCCGCCTGCTTGACCGACGAACCGAACGGGGAGGCGGGCTTTGCCACGACCTTGTCCTTCTTCGGCTTGCGTGTCTCGCGGTTGCTTCGCTGTTGACCTTTGGACATGTCGTGCTCCTGCTTCAGTGTTGGCTTGGCGGTGGGGTCTCAGACGAGCGGGTTGCTGGCAACAACGGGGTTGTCGGCAACAACCGGATCTGCCGGTTCGAGATTGTCTTCGGTGGTGACCCGCTCATAGCTCTCCTGCTCGCTGCGGATGCGGTATTGCGGCGAACCATCCTTGACCGGCAGCCTGCTCTTGATCTGGAACAGTTCGGCGGTCTTCTGAACGAGGCCGGTGCGGCTCTTCATGCGCACGGTCTGACCGATCGAAAATTGGTGCGCGGGTGTGTCGGTGCGCGGGCGCGCATTCTGCTGGAAACGGATCATGCTGCATTCTCCCTGTCGCGCTTCAGCGCTGTTTCGAGTTCGAGGTAATCGATGGCGACAAGCTGGCTGGTGGGCGGGTTTTTCGCTGCCCTTGCCGGCAGATGGATGAAAGTGGCGACGCGGCGCCAGGCAAGCCGCGACATGCCCTCGATCAGCTCTTCGTCGTGGTCGATGTCGTAGTCGCCGGCCGGCAGCTGCCCTTCCAGTCCGCCGAGCACGAAAGGTGCGGTGAAGTGCGCGATGGAGTGGGTGGTGCGGTCCGGCATTGTCTTACCTATGCAAAGCAGCGGTCCTGAAAACAAAAAAGCGGGGACGAGCCCCGCTTTCCTATTTCCGGCAGTCGCTGGAAATAAGCCTCTTTCGAGAGCTGCCAGTACATCCGTGGTCAGCGTTCATCGAATTCGGCCGGATCAGATCAATTGCAAATTGGCGGCCGACTCGCGGCCCTTGGTGTCACGCTCCAACTCGAACTGCAGCTTCTGGCCTTCGGCGAGGCCGGAGAAGCCGGCGCGCTCCAGTGCGCTGACATGGACAAAGACGTCCTTGCCGCCATCGGTCGGCTGAATGAAGCCGGTCCGGCCATTGTAGAACTTCACGGTTCCGGTGTTCATGTCGGTCTTTCGAAGAATGAGAATGGCCGCGCGGAGCGAATTGCCGCGCGCCCGGTATCGATGATTTGGAATGAGATTGGCGGGTCGAGAACCTCTGACGCCGCGAGATGCCAATTCTGGCCCAAAGCGATCCTGTACAGATAGGCCTTTGTTGTAATTTAATCAAGGCGTTTTAAAATAAAATTGTGCTTCATTCAAAAAATTGCGCGCTGTAACTATCAGAAAAATGATGATACAAATTCATACAATTCAAAAACTGTTTGAAGCTTAGCGGGAATAATTCTCCCGGTATTTCATTTTTCTTGTGAGTTGAAGAAGGAGACCTCGAGATGTCCGTAAAGACGCCAACAGGCACCCCCGTAACGATCACGCCGGTCGCAAAGCCGGTAATGGCAAAGCCGATGGTTGTCCTGTCGCCGCGGCTGACTGTCAGAAGTGACGAGGCGGCAAAGCGAAGGATGGCCGACACCGATGGAACGGTTCGGCGTGCCAGGCAGGTTGCCGAGACCAATCGCCTGATTTGATCTTTCCGCACCGACGAAAGGACGAGACAGCAAGCGAAGCCTTGAACCTGGCGCGCCAATGGCCTAGATCGCCACAGGCGGATAAAACACGGCAGGTTTCCCATCAACAGAGATCAAAGACGAGCGGCGGGTGCGGGAGCCAGGTCTGGCGCAGGCGGACAGCCGCCGCTGGGCCTCGACCAGTATGTGCAGCAGGCGTTGCAACTGCATCAGGCGGGGCGCCGGCAAGAGGCTGAGACGATCTACCGGCAGGTGCTGGCGCGTCAGCCCAAGCATGCGGCCGCGGCGCATTTCCTGGGACTGCTGCTGCACCAGACCGGGCGCAGCGAAGAAGGGCTGGATCTCATCGAACGGTCGGTGAGCCTGCAGCCGACGAATCCCGATTTCCTCAACAATTTCGGTACGGTGATGCGCGACCTCGGCCGCCCTGCTGCGGCCATCGATTTCTTCCGCGGTGCGGTGGATCTGCGGCCGGACCAGCTCGCGGCGCGCGACA
Source organism: Mesorhizobium sp. WSM4809 (assembly GCF_055811655.1). Classification (NCBI taxonomy): domain Bacteria; kingdom Pseudomonadati; phylum Pseudomonadota; class Alphaproteobacteria; order Hyphomicrobiales; family Phyllobacteriaceae; genus Mesorhizobium; species Mesorhizobium sp. WSM4809. The sequence goes on along the minus strand of NZ_JBVVQW010000002.1, from coordinate 93,604 downwards.
ATCTCGGCTCATCGCTGAAGCAGGTCGGCCAGTTCGAAGAGGCCGAAGAGATTTATCGCGGCACGGTTGCACGCAATCCATTTCACGTGCGCGCCCGCATCGGGCTTGCCGAAACCCTGCAGGAAGCCGGGCGGCTGGATGAGGCGCTGGCTGCCTTCCGCGAAGCGCTGGCGATACGCCCCAAGGATGCCGACCTGCTGCACGGGCTCGGCGTCGGGCTGATGGAAAAGGGCAAGCTCGACGAGGCGGTCGACCTGTTCCGGCAGGCGTTGGCGATCAACCCCGCCATGGCCACAGCCTGGCTGATGCTGACGCAGGTCAAGCGCCAGAAGGAGCGCGACAGCGAGCTTGGGGGCATGGAAGCCCAGCATGCCAAAGCGCCGCAGGACAGCCTGGCACGCATGCAGCTGTCCTTCGGACTCGGCAAGGCGAATGACGATCTCAGGGATTATGGCCGGGCCTTCGACTATTTCGCCGAAGGCAATGCGATCCGCCGCAAAGGCATCAACTACGACCAGGCCAGGACGCGGGCCGAATTCGAGGCGATGAAGGCCACCTTCGATGCCGGCTTCTTCGAGAAGCACAGGCCCAGCTCAATCAGCGACGACACGCCGATCTTCATCGTCGGCATGCCGCGTTCGGGCACGACGCTGGTCGAGCAGATCATTGCCAGCCATCCGCAGGTCTATGGCGCAGGCGAGCTCAGCATCTTGAAGAAGGCGGTCGGCAAGCAGTTCCCGGCGACCATGCCGGGTGGCTTCCCATGGGGCGTATCGGATATGGGCGATGCGGATTTTGCCGAGGCAGGGCAAGCCTATCTCGACATGCTGCATGCCCGCTATCCGAACATGCGTCACGTCACCGACAAAATGCCAGGCAACTTCCTGCTTGTCGGCTTCATCCACATGATGATGCCGAAGGCCAGGATCATCCACTGCGCGCGCGATGCCGCGGCCACCTGCCTGTCGATCTACAAAGTGCATTTCCGCGGCGACAGCCATCGCTATGGCTACGATCTCGGCGAGCTCGCCGACTTCCACAATCTCTACACCGACATCATGAAGCATTGGCACACGGTGCTGCCGGGCGTCGTGCATGATGTACGCTACGAGGATTTTGTCGCCGACCAAGAAGGACAGACGCGGACATTGATCGCTCATCTCGGCCTGCCCTGGGACGACGCGGCTCTATCGTTCCACGAGACCGACCGACCGGTTCGCACGGCTTCGGCCGCACAGGTGCGCCAGCCGATGTATCAAGGGTCGGTCGATCTGTGGAAGCGCTATGGAGATCGGCTGAAGCCGCTGCTCGACAAGCTGGATTAGCGCAACGCTATCTAGCTGATCGTGGCCTTAGCGATGGCCTAAGCACCCGCGTCGTCATCCTAGGGTCTTCGCGACGGAGCTTCGCTCCTGCTTCGCCTAGGATGACGAAGCTGAGAGGCTTCTTCTAATCTGCTACCGGCTGCTCAAAGCTCAATGAATGGCTTGAAGCCACCGAAGATCATGCGCTTGCCGTCGAACGGCATGTCCGCCCAATCGGCCTTCAAGCGGGGATCTGCCATCACCTTGGCCATGACGGCATCGCGGCTCTCCCGCGACTCATAGACGGCCCAGGCGAAGACGACGATCTCGTCGTCCTTGGCCTGCACGGCACGCGGGAAGGACGTGACCTCGCCATAGGGCACGTCGTCGCCGATGCATTCGACATAGGCGAGCGCGCCATGTTCCCTCCAGACAGGCCCTGCGAGGTTGGCCAGCTTCTTGTAGTCATCGAGTTTTGCCTTGGATACGGCAAGTACGAAACCATCGACATAGGACATTTTGGATCTCCTCCTGGAAGTTCACAGGGCCTCACCGGCGCCGGCCGGTGAGGGGCTCGGGCCATCGTTGGCAGATCAAGCTTTCTTCACCGGCGCGTTCATCGCCCATTCGACGCCGAACGGGTCGCGCATATTGCCCCACTGATCGCCCCAGAACATGACTTGGAGCGGCACGGCGACTTCGCAGCCGGCATCGACGGCGCGCTTCCACCAGGCTTCGATGTCGTCGCTGCCGAGGTGAAGCTGCATGGTGTAACCCTGCGGCTTGACGGCGGGCATTCCGTTTTCCGGATAGAAATCGGAGAGCATGAGGGTCGAGCCATTGATGTGGAGGTGAATGTGCATGGTGCGGCCTTTTTCGTCCGCCGGGTAGGCAAAGACCTGCTCCGCGCCGAAGGCCTTCTTGTAGAATTCGGCAGCCTTGAAGGCGCCATCCAGCTGCAGATAGGGGGTCAATCCGCCGAGCACTTTGGCCGCGGGCTGAACGGGGGTCTGATCAGTCATTTGTTGTTCCTCTTTGCGTTTGGCCTTGCGAGCCATAGGACGGATCGGACGGCGGCGATCCTACATGGCGGCGAAATTTTTTTGGCGGTCGGCCCTTGATTATCCCGGACAGCCGCGGGCTCGAGCGAGAGGCGTGAAACGAACTTGCGTCGGCGGCGCCCAATCAGAGCGCAATTCTCTCGGCTCGCAGGCTAGAACAGATGGATCACGCGAACGCCTCTTCAACCCCGGGACGACAATGATCCTCTACTATCAAACCCACTCACCCTTCGCGCGCAAGGCGCTTGTCTTCGCCCATGAGGTTGGCATTGCCGATCGGCTGGAGGTCATCCATCATGAGACCAGTCCCACCTTGCGCAACGCCGATGTCTACGCCGAAAATCCGCTTGGCAAGGTGCCGGTGCTGTTGCGGCCAAATGCGTCGCCGATCTTCGATTCCGATGTCATTTGCGCCTATCTCGACACACTGCATGACGGCCGCAAGCTGCTGCCGCAGGACGGCGAGGCGCGCTGGCAGGCGTTGCGGCTTCAGTCGGTCGCCCAGGGCCTCGCGCAGACAGGCATCGCTTTGCGCTGGGAGACAGAAAGGAGACCCGAAAAGCTGCGCTATGGTGCTCTCGCCGACGGATACCGGGAAAAGATCGAGGCGAGCTACGACTGGATCGAAAGCGCGCTGACGACGAGGCACCGCTCCATGTCGGCCACATCGCCTTGGCCACCACGCTGTCCTGGATGGCGTTCCGCCACCTGCCGCCTTTTCGCTCGCGGGCACGGCTGACGCACTGGTTCGAGGCTTTCGAAAAACGCGTATCGATGCAGGCGACACCGCTTTCAGGTGATACGCATGACTGACTGGCGCCTCGCGAGGTCAGGGGCGGCGGCCGTTCTGCGCGTCGAAGACGTCCGGAAAGCCGATATCCTTGCGCAGCGAGGCCGGCAGCGAAAGCAGGATGCGCTCGCTGCGGTGACGAGCGCGCGCTGCCGCATACCGGGTTGCGACGCGACCGATGGATGAAAGAACCGACATGATAATTCTCCCTGGGTTGGCGCCGGCATCATCGTGTCGGCATCCCAAGGACGCGACGGGCTGAGGCTATCCGACAGACCGTCGAGATTTTTTATCGCGGCGTCTGATGGTCTGTCCGAATGCTGCCGTGCGGACCTACGCAACCCTGAGCGTAGGGATCGCTGAAACATCAACTTCACGCTCTGCGTGCCAAGCATCGAAAGCCGCTTGCATTCGAAGCCAGATCGCGGCGCCGTCGCCGAACAGCTTCCCGAGGCGAGCGGCCACAGCCGGCGAAACCGGCTTCTTTTCGCGGATGATGTCATAGAGCTGCTGCCGGGAGATCCCGAGCAGATTTGCAATTTCCACCTTGGTCTTTCCAGTTGCCGGGATAATGTCCTCAAGCAGCGCTCCCGGGTGGGAGGGACAACGCTCAATAGGACGCGTCGGCTCGTGCACGGTCATAAGTCGAACTTCTCCAGTCTGGCCGCCTCAGTGATATTGCTCGAAATCGACGCGGGCAGCGTCCTTGCCGTCGAACTCGAATGTGATGCACCACGGACCGTTGACGTGGACCGTGTAGCGGATTGGATCGAAGCCTTTCAGCGGGTGGAAATCGAAGCCGGGAAGGTTCATTTCCTCCGGCTTCTCCGAAGCTTCCAGGCGGTCAAGCCGGACAAGAATGCGCTTGTGCATCTTGGCGTCGATCTTGCCGGTCTTTCCAGTTTGAAAGAGGTCCGACAGCGCCTTGTTCTTGAAGGACTTGATCATCGATATATGTAAACAGATTGCTTACAGAAAACAAGGTCTGTAAGCAAATAATTTACATGCCAGTCGACCTCCGTTGACCTCATCCTGCCGTTTCGGCCACTGAGCGGAAGAACTCCTCGGGGGCCTCGACTTCGGTCAGCTTTCGTTTGTCGATCAGCCAGAAGCGGTTGCCGATGGCGCGGATGAAGGAGCGGTCGTGCGAGGCGAGCACACAGCTTGCCTGATGCGCCAGCAGTTCCGCTTCCAGCGCTTCCTGGCCGTCGATGTCGAGGTGGTTGGTCGGCTCGTCCAGCAGATAGAAGTTGGGATTGGCGAGCCTCAGCGCCAGCATCATCAGACGCGCCTTCTGGCCACCGGACAGCACGCCGATCTTTTTCTCCTGCATCTCGATGACCACGCCAGCACCGGCCAGCAACGACCGTGCGCGCTGCTCGCCGACATCGTAGCGGCGCGAGACCATCGCCAGCGGCGTGTCGTCGCCGCTGATGCCCGACAGCGCCTGATCGCTGTAGCCGAGCACCGTCGACGGCGTCACCTTCACATTCCGCACCGTGTCCGGTTCGACAATGGCATTGCGGATCAGGGTGACGAAGCGCGACTTGCCGACGCCGTTGCGGCCTAGCAGCACGATGCGGTCGCCCTGGCAGATGTGGCGCTTGCCGGTCCGAAACAGCAGCGTGCCATCGGGTGTTTCGACAGCCGCGTCGTCGAGCGTGATCAGCACTTTGGCGTGAGTGTCGCGATTGGCCAGTTTTATGGCACCCGCCGACTTCTCGCGATGCGCCGGGTTCGCCGCTTCCTCCAGTTTTTCGGCCCGCTGGCTGAGTTGCCTGGTCTTGACCGTCAGCAGGTCGCTGCCTGAATTGATGCCGATATTGTTGAGCTTGGCCGCCTGCCGGCGCAATTGCTGCGCCACCTTCATGTCGCGCTGGAACTTGCGCTCGGTCGAGGCGTCGACCTCGTCGAGCGCCCGCCTGGCGCGGGAATAGGGCAAGGCAAACACGGGCGACTGTTCCGGGCGCAGGAACAGCGTCCGGTTGGTGGCGGCGTCGAGAAAGGCGCGGTCGTGGCTGGCAATGATGACCGGCACCTCACGCGGCAATGCGTTGAGCCAGGTTTCCAACTGGCTGATGCGAGCAAGGTCGAGATGGTTGGTCGGCTCGTCGAGCAGCAGCACGTCCGGATCTGTCACCCAGACGCGGGCGATCAGCGCCAGTCTCTGCCAACCGCCGCTCAGCGCCTGCATTGGCCGCTCGGGCATCGGCTCCGGCACGTCGAGTGAATCGAGAACCATGTCGACGCGCCACAGCTCGCTTTCAGCCTGCTCGGGCGGCAAGGCGTCGGCCACGACCTGATGGAAGCTGCGGCTGAGAAGGGCCGGGGCAACGGATTGTTCGACATGACCGGCGCGCAGGCCGCGCGTGCGGGTGATGTCACCGGAGGTCGGCTCCATCTCGCCGGTCAGGCATTTCAGCAAGGTCGACTTGCCGCGGCCATTGGCGGCGACAATGCCGAGCCGGTCGCCGGTGCCGATGGTGAGGTCGAGATTGGAAAACAGCGGCGCACTCATGGTGACGCCGAGGGATTTGAGGCTGATCAGGGCCATTTTGATTTCTCTGGTCTTGCCGGAGGAAAGTCCGGCTCAATGCACTTTGACGGTGCGCAGCTGGCCATCAGGCTCGGCGTTGCAACACCACGAAGGGCAGACCAAAAAATCGAAGCGGGAAAAACCCGTCCCTGGTCAGCCCTGCAAGCAAGCTCGCAGGGCAGAAATCGGGCCACGCTGACGATGGTGACGATGAAACGTAAACACGTGAGCCCTCCTTTCAAGACAAGACGTTGAGTGTGCGCAGCGATTACACCAAGGGCGGGGCGGATGGCAAGTAGATGCTCTGCGGGCAGGCCTTAATCTCGCGGGCGGATTACCCAGTCACCCTTAGTTCGCTGGATTTCCTGCGGTGTCAGGAAGTGAAACTCCATCAGGATCGGTTCTTCCGGTCCCTTGAAGAAATGAAGCTCGGCGTGGGGGAGCACGAGCCGGCGGACAGTTTCAGATACGCTTTCCACCTTATATTCCTCGGCTTGCAGTCCTAGACCTGCGAGGAGCGTCCTGGCGGCCGAAATCGTCATTGCCGGGCCAAAGCCATCGAGATCGATTTGGCTGTTGCCGCTCCATTTCAAAGGCAAAGGCTTGGGGACATCAGGCATGTGCCAAAGTTTGATGCTGATGCGATGGACGCGTGCTCGATTGCGCCTGGTCAAAATGTCGATTTCCAGATCGCCATAACCTAGAAGAAAGCCGCACGGCTGATCCTGATAGACATATAGCCATTTAGGAAAGCCAAGATGTTTCTGGACCCGACCGAGATCAGCTCCGGCCCGCAAAGGCGTGTCCTTGCTGCCTAAGATTAGGGGGAGGATATGGAGTTTGCCTCGCTGTCGCATCGATCAAACCTTGGTTGGCTGGATATCCCGTCGCGGGAGCATATTCCGCCTGCCCTGACCATTGTGCTACCAAGCTGATTGGGCCCAGCGGATTAATTGAGCTTCACAGGTCAATGGGCCGGATCAGACAGGTCTCAAGTAACCGCCGCTTAGTCCATATTCTTTGTTGAGATCGAGTAGGAAATGCCCGAACACCGCGCTTGTGCCGAGATCGATGACGATCACGAGAAGGGCGTTGAACCTGCCGGTGCCAATCAAAACTTGATCGAACCGATTTTGGGCATCTCGGTAAACATAATGGACGTCGTTCAAATAGGGCACGCCGACTTCGTCCAGATTTAACGCGTCGACATAGGGCCATATGTCTACGACAGCATTCGCCGTCGCGGTGATATTCGTCATCAGCTCGGCAAAGCAAGCCTTGAACTCTTCTTCATCAAGTCTGCGAACGACGACCATCACCTATTCTAAGCGGCGGCATCTGAAATCCGCAACCAATCGCAGACTCGAAGCTGCAGCTCCTACTTCCCCGGCCGTCCCGTCTTGCCCGGCCGGCGTTTTTCACGGCGGGCGTCGCCTAGGTCTTCGTAAGAACCGATGCCGGCGCGCTGACGAACAACCGGTTTGGCGGAATCGTCGCGTTCCTTCGCGCGCCCCTCTGCCCTGCCGGGCATCTCCCCCACTTGGGGGGAGATTGGCTGGGGCTTGGCAGGCACTTTTCCCTCGACCGGCTTTTCCGTGCGCCGCACGGTCATCTCATCGAGCGAGTTCTTCTTGAACAGTGGCTTGGTGACGTCGCCGGGAATGCCGAAATCGGAGCCATGCGCCTCTTCGGCCGACTGTTTCTTGAACAGCGAGCGTGACACCGCGCCGGCCGGCGTCGGCATGTCGGTGCCCGGGCCCATATCGTCGATCGAGGGTTTCGAAAACAGCGGCTTCTTCACCGGTACGGCGCCGTCGGCGCCCATCTCGTCGAGATCAGGCTTGCGGAAGAGGTTGGGCCGGGCAGCCTTGGCCGCCTCTTCTGCGGCACGCGCCGCGTCGAGCTTGCGGAAACGCTCCTGTTCCTCTGCTGTCCGATGTTTGGCCACGCCCTTGTTGTGCTTGCCCTTTTCGCGGCCTGAGGCAGGACTTTCCATATCGGCGTATTTGGCCAGTGGGTCTTCGGAGATGGACAATTCTATCTCTCGCAGACGCTTGATCTCGTCGCGGATGCGAGCCGCCTTTTCGAAGTCGAGATTGGCTGCGGCATCGCGCATCTGCTTTTCCATCGCGTCGAGATGGGCCTTGAGGTTGTTGCCCATCATGGCGCCGGCACTGTCGGTGAACTGCGAGATGTCGGCGCGGACGTGGTCCTTCTCGTAGACCGAATCCAGGATGTCGGAGATGCGCGATTTGACCGATTCCGGGGTGATGCCGTTGGCCTCGTTCCACTCCACCTGCTTTTCGCGGCGGCGGTTGGTTTCGGCCATCGCCCGTTCCATCGAGCCGGTCACCTGGTCGGCATAGAGGATGACCTTGCCGTCGACGTTTCTGGCGGCGCGGCCGATGGTCTGGATCAGCGAGGTTTCCGAGCGCAGGAAACCTTCCTTGTCGGCGTCGAGAATGGCGACGAAGCCGCATTCGGGAATGTCGAGGCCTTCGCGCAGCAGGTTGATGCCGACCAGCACGTCGAAGGCGCCGAGGCGCAGATCGCGCAGGATCTCGATGCGTTCCAGCGTGTCGATGTCCGAGTGCATGTAGCGCACGCGGATGCCTTGCTCATGCAGATATTCGGTCAAATCCTCGGCCATGCGCTTGGTCAGCACCGTCACCAGCGTGCGGTAGCCGGCCTTGGTGGTGTCACGGATTTCGCCGACGACATCGTCGACCTGGGTCTTGGCCGGGCGAACCTCGACCGGCGGATCGATCAGGCCGGTCGGGCGGATGACCTGCTCGGCGAAGACGCCGCCGGCCTGCTCCATCTCCCAGCCGCCAGGGGTCGCCGAGACGGCGACCGAAAGCGGACGCATGGCATCCCATTCCTCGAAGCGCAGCGGCCGGTTGTCCATGCAGGACGGCAGACGGAAGCCGTATTCGGCCAGTGTCGCCTTGCGGCGAAAGTCGCCGCGATACATGCCGCCGATCTGCGGCACGGTGACATGGCTTTCATCGATGAAGACCAGCGCGTTGTCGGGAATGTACTCGAACAGCGTCGGCGGCGGATCACCCGGCTGGCGGCCGGTGAGATAGCGCGAATAGTTCTCGATGCCGGCGCAGGAGCCGGTGGCTTCCAGCATCTCGAGGTCGAAGCGGCAGCGCTGTTCCAGCCGCTGCGCCTCAAGCAGGCGGCCGGCCCGCTCGAGTTCGACCAGCCGGTGCTTGAGCTCTTCCTTGATCGACTTGATCGCCTGGTTCAGCGTCGGGCGCGGCGTCACATAGTGCGAATTGGCGTAGATCTTGACGCTTTTCAGCTCGCCGGTCTTCTGGCCGGTCAGCGGGTCGAACTCGGTGATCTGCTCGATCTCGTCGCCGAACATCGAGATGCGCCAGGCGCGGTCTTCCAGGTGGGCCGGGAAGATCTCGATCGTGTCGCCGCGCACCCGGAACGAGCCGCGAACGAAATTGATGTCCTGGCGCTTGTACTGCTGGGCGACGAGATCGGCGAGCAGCGCGCGCTGGTCGAGCCGGTCGCCGATCTGCATCTGGAAGGTCATCGCCGTATAGGTTTCGACCGAGCCGATACCGTAGATGCAGGACACCGAGGCGACGATGATGACGTCGTCGCGCTCGAGCAGCGAACGCGTCGCCGAATGGCGCATGCGGTCGATCTGCTCGTTGATCGAGGATTCCTTCTCGATGAAGGTGTCGGTGCGCGGGACGTAGGCTTCCGGCTGGTAATAGTCGTAGTAGGAGACGAAATACTCGACGGCGTTTTCCGGGAAGAATTTCTTGAACTCGGAATAGAGCTGCGCCGCCAGCGTCTTGTTCGGCGCCAGGATCAAGGCAGGGCGCTGCGTCTCCTCGATCACCTTGGCCATGGTGAAGGTTTTTCCGGAGCCGGTGACGCCGAGCAGCACCTGGGTCCGGTCGTTGTTGTCGACGCCTTCGACCAGATCCTTGATCGCGGTCGGCTGATCGCCGGCCGGCTCGAAATCCGAAACCATCTTGATGGCAATGCCACCTTCGGATTTTTCCGGGCGGGCGGGGCGATGCGGCGTCCACAGCACACCGTCCTTGTGCAGCGGATTGCCGGATTCGATCAACGCCGACAGTGCCGCCACCGTCGCGGTGACGCTGCCCGAAGCCATGGTCTCGGCGTCTTCCAGCGAAATGTCGAGACCCGCGACCGGGTTGAGGCCCGCTGCCGTGCGCTCCCTGGCTGACGCCGCGCCACCCATCGAGGTGCCGCGCGAACTGCGTCCGGGCGAGCTTGAGCGCTCGGGTATCTTCTTCGACGGCTTCGGCGATTTGCCGCCGTCGCCCTTGCCGGCAAGACGTCCTTCCTTTTCGGCTTCCTCCTCGATCTGCTCGGCCCAGTCCGCGATCGAACCGGTCAGCGGCGTGCCAGAGAGCTCCGGCTGCGGCATCTCGGCGAAGCCGCCTCTGTGCAGCGGTTCCGAAGCGTCCAGGAAATCGGTCAGCGGGCTGCGCCGCTTCGGCGCGGCGCGGTCGTCATTCGCCGTCGGCGGCGTTTTCTGATCGGGAGATTTGGCCATGTCCCGAATATGGGATTTCCTGGCCAAAATGGAAAGAGCGCGGTGGGGAGAGGCGTGCCGGACAGCGCTGCTCCTGACAGCAGGCTGTCAGGAGCAGGCGGGAAGGTACGCCCGAAAGCCTCTTATCGCTACACGCCCCTGGCGGCTGATGCGACCTGCGTCGCCGACCCGTTCAGGCGCGGCACCACGACGAGGCGTTTGATCTTGCCCTTCTTGAAGGCGGCGAGGAAACGCGCATAATCCTTGAAGGCGACGCAGCCGCTCGACTGGGCGTAGCGGCCCCGAAGCAGATACGTATGGGCCAGAAACCCGTCGCGATTGTATTTGTTGCGGCCATCGACCGGCGTCAGGCGCAAGGCCTCCACACCATGAAAGCGCGACTCGCGCAGCGACAGATTATAGGTGTTGGGCGGTGTCGGCCCGCGGTTCTTCTGGTTGGCATAGCGCGGCTGGTCCGTCATGGCGCCGATGCCAGAATGCGCCTCGAGCTTCGAGCCGTCAGGCATGTAGACGGTGCCGGCGCTGATATCGTAGACGGCGACGCCATTTCCGGCTCCGCTTCTGGATCCCGGCGAGTTGAACAGGTTCCTGAACGCCTTGCCAAGGCCGCCCGAAGGCGTGTCGGGCTTGGCATAGGCCAAAACGTCACCGCCGTCGGCCGGCCGGCCTTGCCGCGTCGGTTTTGCCGGCTGAGCCTGCTGGACCGTCTCGCGTGCCGGCTTCGGCTGCTGGACGGGCTTGGGCTGCTGAACAGATTTGGGCTGCTGGACGGACTTAGGCTCTTGCTGGACGATTTTGGGCTGCGGCGCGTCAAATTGCGGGCGGCGGGTCGGCAACGGCACGTCGTCGGTCAGCGCGTCCGGCAGCGAGGCGGCATCGCCGGGTTGGTCCTGCTGGGTTTCGACGGGTGACACCGCGACATCGGCTGACGATTCCTCGATCGGCAGCGGTGAGGCAAACGCCTCGGCGTCGACCGGCAGCGACTGCACGAGGGCAAGCGCCAACTGCGAATTGTCCGGCGTATCGGATTGGGCAAAGCCCATCGGCTGCGGTGCGGTCTGCACGACCACCGAACCAGTATCCAGCCGGGCGAAACGTTCGGCTGCCGGAACTGGCATGTTATCGGACAGGCTGGCCGTCACCTGGACGGACGGCACCAGCGACGCCTCGGCAATTCGCGGTGCGACGGTGGAGATCACCGGGCGGGTGTTGGCACTGGGGACAGGCTTTCCGGCGTCGGCAAAGGCAGCGGCCAGCTTCATCGGCGAAAGCGACGCTTCCATGCGTTCAAAGCGCTCCTGCGCCTTCGACTTCACGGCGGCGGGCGTCGGCTTTGCCTGCGCCACAAGGCGTTCGGATTTTTCCGCCTGCGAGCTTACCCTGGCCAGCTTGAAACAGCTGGCGCCGCACTGCACTGAATGATCATGCAGGGCCTGAGTGCCGCCATTGGCATTGGCCAGCACGAAGGGGGCTTTCAAGAAGTGCTGTTTCAGCGGATCGGTAAGTGCGAGCGATCCCGGCATGGACAGCGTCTGGGGCAGGCCAACCGAAGTCGCCGACAGCGAGGCGCCGACGGAACTGAGGCCGGCCATGGTGCCGATCAACCAAAGGCCGATGGCAGTGCTGACGCAAGGCAGCGCGACCCAGCGGGCCACCCGGCCAGCGTTGAAGGAAGAGGAACGCGGAGCATCGACGAACTCGCCGCCCTCATGCTGTCCCCGGTTCTTTTTGTGTGTACTCAACAACGCCATGCAACCAATCTCGCTTCAATCGGTTTCCCCGTACGTGGCCTTGAGAGCCGCGACGACCATTCTGTGAGTGATCCCAGGTGGTCCCCGACGCGTTTGCCGCGTCTGTAGTTGGTTGCCGATTGCTTCAAAATATGGACAAAGTTGGTTAATCAATTCCTCTCAAAACCAACGACGAGATGTGGATTTGGGCCAAATTTGGCTTCGTCCACGGCCAGGAAAGTGGTGTTGTCGCCCTTCCGACCTGGTTTTGCTGCCTGTTTTTGGCGGCCGAGTCAAGCAAAACAGCCGCTGCTAATTTTTGCGAAGCGCCTTCGCGCGGCATCTGCAGTGAGGTGACTGCCAGCAGACATCGCCTGGGAAAGGCGCCTGCTTCCAGTAAAAATGTTGGCGGTCTTGCCAAGATTTCCCCTGCGGAAGGGCCTGAAGCAGCCCGTCCTCAGTTGAACCAGAGCGCAAACGTCAAAAACCCGCCGCCGCCGAACTGGCGCTGGATCTGGTCGAAATCGTCGCTGGTCACGAGTTCGCCGCTTTCGAGGTAGGGCGCGATGGCCGGGCCGGTGATCGACAGCACCAGATCGAAGTTTTTCGGGTCATCGAAGAAGCGCTTCATGTTGATGCCTAGGCCTGTGCCGGCGGTGACGCGGAAATGCGGCAGCAGCTTGCGGCCTTCCAGGAGATCCTCGGCCATGGTCAGGGCGGCGAGCCAGGCCTGAACCTGCTCCTCGCCGACTTCGAGGCCGGTGAGTGGGTTCTCGCCCTTCTGCTGCGGTCCAGGCAGCCATTCGCGGTCATTGTCGGTCTCGGCACGGATCGCCTTCCAGTCCTCACGCGACAGCCGGATCATTTCCAGCAAATGGCGGCGCGCCGCTTGCCGGCGCTCCGGTTCGACCACCGGCCAGTTGACGAGATGCACCATCGAGATGAAATCGGCGATGCGCCATTCCGACGAGAAGATGCTCGAGCCCATGTCGCCGGCCGGCGGCACCAGAATATCCTGCAACGGCAATTTGGCGCGCGGGAACAGCATGTGGAACGAGCCGTCGAAGGTGCTCCTGAAATCATGCGCAAGCCAGAAATCGGCCTGCGCCATCAGGAACTCGGCATAGCCCTGCAGCCAGTATCCGTCGGCGCGGTCGAAACGGAAGGTGAGCGTGGGAACGGCGTCGTCCGATGTAATGCCGCCGCGTGACAACCCGGCAATGATCGCCGCCATGCTCTCGTCCGGCGCGATGGTGCCGTCCTCGTTGAGGTCGATGCCCGGACGGGTGAGATCGATGACCATGCCGATATCGGCATCGGGCGGCACCGACGCAAACGTTGCCGCGGATTTCTCCAGCCGGTCGCGGAAGCCGACCAGGATGGCGCGGAACTGCTCGTAAGTCAGCGGCTCGGGATTGGGATTATCGGGCACCGGCAACCGCATCAGCGGCAGCATGAAGGATTGCGGGCTTTCGAAACCATGACGGTGCAGGCCGGTAGCCAGGATCTCCAGTGCGGTGAAGAACTCGCCCGCCCCGGCCGCATAGGCGGACGCCGGGTCTTTTGGCGCGGCGGTCTCCAGCATAGACAGGGCAGCGTCGCGCGCGGCCACGCTCTTCGCCTCGAACAGTCGGGTGGCCGCTTCGGGCATTGCCGCCGACGCGGAAGACAGCGGCAGGAGCAAAATGAAAGCGGATGTCAGCAGGCCTGCCAGTCGTGTCATCTTTTCCCCCCAATATTTGTCGCGCCGCGCAAATATACACCATTTGCAACGCTGCGCTTCAACCCGCCGCGAGGACGGTTTACACAGGGCAAACAATTGGGCATCGCGTGTCGAACTATCCGCTTTCCTACAAGCTGTCCTGGCTGCCGCGTTTCCTCAAGCCATCGCTGGCCGGCGACGCGCAAGACTTTGCGCCCATGGCGGAAACGCTGATAGATTCAGCGCCAAGGCGGACAATGCGGCTGGCGTTCGTCGGCGACATCTCGGCGGTGGCCAATCGCGGTGCGCCGGACTGCGATCCGGCGATCAAGGCACTGCTTGGCGGCGCCGATCTGGTGATCGGCAATTGCGAAAGCCCTGTGGTGGATAGACCAAGCGCGGCGCTGGGCACAAGGCTCGGCACGCATCATGCGATGAGCGAGTTGTTTCTGGCCGAGGCCTTGGCGGCGGTTGGTATTGCGCGAGAAAGGCTCGTGCTGTCGCTGGCCAACAACCATGTGCTCGATCAGGGCGTCGCCGGTTTCGACGAGACGGTCGCGGCGTTGCTGCGGCTCGGCATCCGCACGATCGGCCTGGCCGCCGACGGTCCGGTTGTGCCGGTGCAGGTTGGATCGGTTGATATCGGCTTCGCAGCCTTCACGCTGTGGCGCAACGCCGATGAGAACCTGTTCTCCGGGCGGGTGTCGATGGACAGCGATCAGGCTGGCTGGCCGCGCGATGGTTTCGACCTACTCTGCGCCGTGCCGCATTGGGACTGGGAGTTCCGGCATTTTCCCCGCGACGAGACGCGAGTTCTGGCCAGGCGGCTGGCCGGGCAGGGCGTCGGACTGATCGCCGGCCATCACGCCCATGTCGTGCAGCCGGTGGAAAGGATCCACAAGACGGTGGTCGCTTATGGGCTCGGCGATTTCCTCGGCACCGCCTTCGCCCGCCAGCCATGGCCCGGTCGCATCGGTTCTATCCTCATTGTCGAAGTCAGTGCCGATGCCGGTACGCGCGGCACGATCGCATCTTACCAAATGCATCCCTTCATGCGCCTGCGCGCCGGCGACCGTGAGCGGCTGGTGGTGGTGGAGGCATTGGAGGGCCGAGTGCGTGACAAGGTCGAGGGGCGACTGAAAGCGGTCTTTCCTTAGTGCTGCAAGTGACGAGACGTTGCCTATGGGGTCCATGGCTGGCGCATGCATTGTCTTTTGCGGCGCTGGTCGACCCCCACTCCGTCTCGGCTTCGCCGAGCCACCTCTCCCCCGATCGACGGGGTAGAGGAAAGGCGCCAAGCTTTTGCCGTCAGCGCTCGTCCAGCAACGCTCCTTTCCTTTCCCTCCGGAGGGGGGAAGGTGGCGCTGCGAAGCAGCGACGGATTGGGGGAACCACGTGGTAATCAGGCGCGGACATTTGTTGAAGAGGCACTGCAGTCGATACATCGAACAAAACCAGCTATCATGAATTTGTCGAGGCTTGCGGGGGTAGCGGTGGAAACAGCGGATTTCATGCCGAGCGAAACGGTCATCGCCGGCATCCGGAAAGACATCGAGGCCTATGAAGCGGCGAGGGCTTCGGCGGTCCGGCAGGTGCGCTGGCGGGTGCCGGTGTTCGTGGGGCTGGTGCTGGTGGCCGTGGTGCTGGTCGCGTGGCTGTTCAACAAGGTCGCCGACCCCAACGAGCAATGGGTCTCGACGCCGCATGTATTTCTCTATGTGATCGGCTTCGCGGCTTCGATCCTGCTCTATTTCCAGGCCAGGAAACCGGCGACGCGGCTGCAGCAATCGTTCCGCGAGACGCTGCTGCCGATCATCTTCGGCTTCATCGCCGACATGCGCTACCAGCATGGCGTGACGCCGAATTCCTTCGACCGGTTGCCGCGCACGGCGGTTGGTCCGTTCAACCGCCAGGCGTTCGACGACATCGTCGCGGGCCGCTACGAAGGGTTTCCGTTCGAACTCTACGAGGCGCATCTGCGGGAAGGGTCGGGCAAGGGCTCGTCGACCGCTTTCCAGGGCGTCATCGTCGCCTTCGAGACCATCGCGCCGTTCCCCGGCATATTGGTGGCGACGCGCCGGACCAACGCGGTCATCAGCTTCTTTCGCGGCATATTCGCCAGCAAGCTGCAGGAGCTGTCCAGTGGCGATGCTTTGCTCGATGCCGCCTACGAGTTCCGCACCGACAATCTCGGAGCGGCACAGCCACTGGTGAGCGGCCGGCTGGCGCAGGCGCTGAAATGGCTTGGCGAAACCTGGCCCGACGATCCGGCCCGTGTCGCGCTCAATGGCAGCGATGGGTTCCTGCTGCTGCCGCAGACGAAGAACTTCTTCGAACTGCCGGATATTTCGGTGCCGCTCGACTACAGCAGGCATGTCGCGCCGATGATATCGGACATGGGCGCGATGCTGGCGACGGCGGCGCTGGTGCGAAAGATCGGCGGGAGGGACGAGGCAAGCTAGTCCGGCCGAGCATACGATCAACAATCGTAACCGGAGTTGTCACGCATATAGTCCGCTTCATCCTTTGACATTCTCTTGAACATCACACAGACGGTGAAGCTGCCGACTTGCCGCCCGTCGCGTCTGTATCCCCAGTCGGAAACATCGTCCCTGGTGAATTCTATATTCTGGCCGAGGACGACATTGCGCACTGCCTCCGGCTGGTTTGCCAATATGCCGACGAAGCCGGTTTCCGTGCGGCGGAACGGGATGACCCAGAAGTGCTCGCGGACATTCCCATCGCGCACCTCGACCTTCAATTTGAACCTGTCCGTGCCCGAGGGCGGTGCTTCGGCCAGGGCCAGGAACTCATCCAAGCTGGCATGCGCCTTCGCAGTCGCTACCGCCATCTCGGGATCGTCCCTGGCAAACATAACCGTTTTGTCGTCGCCCGAATCCGCGCCTTGTGCGCCGGCCGATCCCGGAGCAAGCGCGAGCATCAGGGATATCATGGCCCGGACTGCAAGCTTCATGGAAGGCCCCCCTTCATCGTAACGACGCACCATCCTGCATCCGTTCCCGATTTGCAACCGGAGCGCGAGTTCTGATCCGCTTTGGAGTGGCGGTTTTGAACTGATCCATGAAACAAAATGTGTACCGAAGACCGGTCGGCAGTCTGTTTCGTGATGCCGCCCGAGACGGATTGCGGCGGCCGCGCCGTGATCGAAACCGCCCGCCACATCTAGGCTAAACGACTCTTTTCGTGGACAGAAGTGCGCCATTGGGGGAGCCGAAGCGGCCTGAAATAATCTTGGCCGCAGACAATATGTCGGAATTAAGCCTATGATATTGTTTGCGAAAATTCACCCAACGTGATTTGCGGAGGGAGCGCTTTCCGTTCCAGTTTCAAGCCGTCCGGTGCTGTCGTTTCCCAAGGCGGCGGTCCGGAAAGTGAAACAGCACGGAGTGCTTACCAATGAAGAAGACCCTCGCAACCACCGCCGCTCTGCTCGCCTTCCTCGGCACCGCCTATGCCGCGACCGTTCAGGGCACCATCCAGGCCGTCGACCCGACGACCAAGTCGATCACCCTCGACGACGGCAAGATCTACCAGCTGTCGCCGGAGGCGACGATCGGGAAACTGAAGGTCGGCGCCAAGGTGGCTGTGACTGTCGATGACAAGACCGGCATCGTGACGTCGATCAAGAAGGCCTCGTAAGGCGAGAACATCGTGCGTCGGCAGACCTGCTGACCGGATTTTACAAGCCCTGTTCCACTCATGGCCGGTCCCTCCGGGGATCGGCCATTTTCATCCGTCGGCTCTCGATGCCGGGCGACCTGGATAAGGTCTTCCGGCTGGACCCCAGGGCCGGCCGGCGGAATGCTGTCCGGCGGCATCGCTATGGTTTTTGCCAAAAAGCCGCGCTATCCCTTGGCCAACGGGGGATATCATGGCCGACGAACAAAAAGGGTTTCGCCTGTCGCGGCGGTTGCTGCTGGGTGCGGCTGTCGTCGGCGGCGCGGTGCTGTGGGGCGGCAACACGGTGGCGCGGCTGGCGCGCGCGCCTTCGGGGCCGAAGAACGCAGGACGGATAGCCGATATAGACGGCTTCGCGCTGCCTCTGAAGCCGCTGGACAATGCGCCGGCCTTCGACGCGTCGCTGCCCTGGTCGGCAAAAGGCGGCGACATCAACGATGCCAGCGGCCTGTCGATGACGCCGGTTTACGGCGTCGTCGAGATCAGCGAGGACGAGCACATCGGCAATGCGCTGGCCTTCGCGCGTGCCAATGGCCTGAAAGTCTCACTGGCCGCCATCCGCCATTCGATGGGCGGGCATGCCTTCGACGACAACGCGCTGGTGCTCGACCTCAGAAAGTTCAACAAAGTCACCGTCGATGCGGCGGCCAAGACCATGACCTTGCAGCCGGGCGCGCGCTGGCACGACATCCAGAACCTTCTGCATCCGCGCTTAGCGGTGAAGGCGATGCAGTCGACCGACATCTTCTCGGTCGGCGGCTCACTGTCGGTCAATGCGCACGGAATGGACCACCAGGCAGGCTCGGTGGCGGGCTCGATCCGCTCGATGCGAGTGATGCTGGCTGACGGCTCGGTGACCACCTGCTCGCCGACCGAGAACACCGATCTGTTCCGGCACGTCGTGGGCGGCTACGGCCTGTTCGGCGTGGTGCTGGAGGCGACGCTCGATGTCGTCGACAACGTCGTCTACCGGACCTCGCGCGAAATCATCAGATCGGACGATTTTCCGAAATTCTTCGCCGAGGTGCTGGAGCCGAACAAGGAGATCGGCCTGTTCTACGGTCATCTGTCGACGGCGCCCGGCAATTTCCTCGAGGACATGATCGTCTACCGTTATGACAAGGTGGCGGAGCAGCCGCCGGCGGATCAGCCTGAGATCGGCGAGCCGGGTTCAGTCGGGTTGAAGCGGGTGATCATCAACCTGGCGAAATGGGGCAGCCTGTTCCAGGAGTTGAAGTGGTTCACCGAAAAGACCCTGGAGCCGAAATTCGAAAGCTGCACGGTGGCGCGCACCTCAGCCATGGCCGAGGGCGAGGCTTGTCTCGTCACCCGCAACAACCCGATGCACGATTCGGTGCCCTATCTCTTCAACGATCGGATGGAGGAAACCGACATCCTGCACGAATATTTTATTCCACGTGCCGCCTATGTCGAATTCATCGCGGAAGCGCGCGAGATCCTGCGCAACCAGACGCTGCCGGTGCTCAATGCTTCGGTGCGCATCGTCCACAAGGAGGATGTGGCGCTGACCTACGCGCCGGAGCCGGCCTATTCGCTGGTGCTCTACATCAACCAGCCGACCGATGCCGACGGCAATGCCAGGATGCGGGCGCTGACGCGGGCGCTGATCGACGTGACGATCAAGCATGGCGGGCGCTTCTTCCTGCCTTACCAGCTGCATTACACGGCCAGGGAATTGCTGGCCTCCTATCCCGAACTGCCGGCCTTCCTGGCGGCGAAGCGGCAGTATGACCCGACGGAACTGTTTTCCTCGACCTTCTACCGTGCCATCAAGGCGCTGAGCGGGGTGGCGTAGACTTTAGGAGACTTCATGCGCAAGGTATCAGCCGCGGCACTCATCCTCATCGCGCTGTGCGCTGGCCCTGCCGGAGCCGAGGATCTCAAGGCCTTCAAGCTGACCATCGATGGTGTGACGGTCGATATCGATCCCGGCGAGAGCGCAGACGTGACCCTGCCTGGCGGCAAGCGGAGCAAGGTGACGCTCGAGCGCAACGACTTCGCCACCTTTTCCGGCAGCGTCTTCTCCTTCGTTCACCCCAGCAACATTTCGGTGACCAAGACCGACATCGGCGATGATATCACGCAGTATCTGATGGCGTCGGCTCTCGGCACGATCGTCGTGGTGCAGGAATATGGCGCGATGAATCCGGTGTCGCTCAACCAGCTGATGCTGCAGGAGATGACCAAGGAATCGGTGCAGGCCGGCGCCACGCTGACGCAGGAGCCGACCACGCGCAAACTCGCCGACGGCAAGGAATTGACCGGCATCCACGCCGAGGTGAAGACACGCACCGACACCGCCGATTTCGAGATCGTCGGCGTCGGTCTTGCCGATCGGGGGCTGCTGTTCATCACCCGCATTGCCGGTGAGGATGCAGCGACCGAAAAGCCGCTGGTCGACAAGTTCTGGCAGAGCCTGAAAGTCAAGTTGCAGCGGGACTAGGGTCGTGTCCCGGTTTGAATTTCGGTTGGGATCCACACTTTTGCGTAACGGCGGCTCAAGTTATTCTAACGATCCGGATGTGGAGATCCTGCAGCATGGCGAAGCTCATTTTCAGAATGAACCAGTCCCTCGACGGTTACGTCGACCACCAGAAGATGCCGTCAGGCCCGACAATCTTTCGTCACTGGATGGAGCAAGTGCGCAATTTGAGCGGCAGTGTTTACGGTCGCGGCATGTACGAGGTCATGCGCTATTGGGACGAAGACCATCCTGAGTGGAGCGCGGAGGCGCACGAATTCGCGGCGGCGTGGCGGAACCAACCGAAATGGGTTGTGTCGCGCTCGCTGAAGTCGGTCGGCCCCAACGCCACACTTGTCGCGGACGACGTCGAGGCGGTGATAGGTGGGCTTAAGGCTGAGCTCGTCGGGGAGATTTCAGTTTCCGGACCGGACCTGGCACGAAGCCTGACCGACCTTGGTCTTATCGATGCGTACCAACTCTATTTCCACCCGTTCGTGCTTGGTCAGGGCAAGCCATTCTTCGCCGGCCCCCGGCCACCGCTTCGCTTCGTGGCCAGCGATCTGATAGGCGACGACGTGATCAGGTTGACCTATGTGCCTGCCTGATCACGCGGTCGTCAAACGCCGGCGGGCCTAAAGCCCTTTCGGCATCAATCCGGCCAGCCAGTTCACGGAGCGTTTCGCGGCGTCGGCGGTTGCCGAGGCGGCGCGGCCGAGATCGGTCTTGACCACGGCGTAGCCGTTCTTGGTGCGATAGAGCACACCGGTTCCGCCATCGACCACCTGTTCATAGGCGACGGGCCGGGCGGCATCGGCTTCCATGGCCGTCGTCGGCGAACCGACCGAGACGCTTGGCCGGTGGCTCAATTCAGGCGGCAATGGGCTTTCGGTCCTGACAACCCGGCTGGCGGGCTTCAGTTCCGGGCGCGATGCGGTCGCGGCCAGTTGCGAGGAGGACGACGAACCCTTCGTGCGGCAGATGCCGGAGACGAGCGGATAATTGAAATTGCGCTCGTGTAGCATCTGGCTCTTCATCGCCGCTTCGCACTCGGCGACGGTCGACCATTTGGCCGGCGTCTCGCCGATATATTCGCAAAGCTTGGCGTCGCAGTCGCAGCCGACAATGGTCATGGCGACAAGGGCGGTCTTGATCACGGTCTTGTCCCTTCGAGATGCCCCCGGCAGCCCATTCATTTCTTCCCATTCCTTCGCGCGCGAACAAGGCGGGATTTGGCCGCGATTGTGGAATGGGCGTGGCGGAGCGCAGGAAATGCATGATCCTGGCCGGGCGTGGCCGAAAGGCCTCAGTAGTCGTAGACGTGTTCAAGCCTGGCGCCGGCCTTGATCAGCGCCGGCAGCACGAGATGCAGCTTGCGCACGGCGACGATCATACCGGTGCGGCGCATCGCCGGGTCGGCCGGCAGCGGATAGCTGAACAGGATGCGCATGCCTTCGGGGATGGCGATCGTATCGGTGGAGAGCACGGTGACCATGATCTCGTCATTGCCGCCGATCTCGACGAAGGAGACGCCCTTGTCGATCAGGCGCGGGATCATTTCGGTGAAGACCTGATAGCGCCTGGTGACGAAGATGGTGCCGTCAGCGCCCATGTCGCGTTCGAGCAAGGTGTCGGGCTCGTTGCGGGTGGCTTCGCCGACGGGTCCCTTGGCCCAGACATGGATGTCGAGCAAGGCGGGGTCCATCGTGGCGGCGAGGGCCTTTTTGATCAGGTCGGCATAGCCCTGCTTGATGGTGTCGGCGAGGCCGAACGCCAGCTTGCGTTCGCTGGTCCGGATCGAGCTGTCGCCCGGCGCCGGCTGCACGGCAAACAGGCCGGCGCGCTTGTCGGCATAGGGGAACTGATACCAGGGCACCTGGTCGAGAAACCCTGCATAGTCCGCCGCCACCTTGGCCTGATAGATGTCGGCGGCGGTGCGCTTTGCCGTCGTCGCCTCGGTGATGCGGCCGACCGTGTTCTCATAGGCCCACTGCAATATATGCTCGATCGAGTGGCTGGTGCCGATGATGACCAGCATCTGGTGGTTGGCGTAGTTGAACTTGTAGGGAGAACTGGCGCGGATGACCATGGCGTAGTCCTGCCAGAAGCGGCCGACATAGGACCAGTAGGGGAAGCCGCTCGGCTGGTCCTTGTCGACGAAGCCGGCATATTCGCGCGCGGCGTAGACGATCGCCCATTCCGGATAGGTGAGGAAGGTCGATTCCTCCGGCCGCTGGTAGCCTGGGATCTCGGCGCGAACCTTGTCGGCCAGCGCCTTGGGCGGCGCGCCATCGGCAATTCCGGGCAGCGGCGTCTTGTCGAGCGACGGCGTCGTCAGGAAGCCGTAGCTCAGCCCGGCGATCGGGATGAGCATGACAAGGACGATCAGCCAGAGGATCGTCTTGATGATGCGCTTCAGCCAGCGGAACAGGAACATGGCCAGTCAGGCCGTGGCGAAGTGTTCGTGTATGCGCCTGGCCAGCCGGAAGCCGACATAGACGGCGAAGCCACCAATGACGAGGTGCGGCAGGTTGGCGAAGAAGCGGGCCGGGAATTCGATATCGTTGAGGGAGCGGAAGCCGTTGATGAAGATACCGGCATCGAGGCAGCCGGAACCGGTGATCAGCCCGAGCACGCCGTCGAACAGGTAGACCGAACCGAACAGCTTGAAATAGAACACCGCCTGGCGGTGCGAGATGAAGGCGGCGGCCAGAGCCCAGACGCCGGAGAAGGCGTGCAGCAGGTCGTCATACCATTGCAGCGAGAACAGGCCGAACAGATTGCCGTCGGCGTCGTTGAACGCCGGTATGTAGCCGATGGCGACGACGCCGAAGAACAGGAAGGCATAGGCGACGGCAAGCTTCTGGATGAGCGTCATGAAGTGTCCCCCTCGAAGAGTCCGCCTGAAAACAGACTCTGACGCTGGGATACTAACTGATTTTGGCGCGCGGTGAAGCGGCGCCCGCGAGATCGCCGGCGAAGGATATCGAGGGGCAAAAAGGCAGTCGGCGCCGGGATTTCTCCCAGCGCCTCCCTGTCAGATCAGGACACGGTCGCGGCAGCAACTTCCGTAAAGTCGTCGCGCCTTGCCGGCCTTGATTTTGACGGTCCTGCCAGTCCGCCACCCGAGAGCAGCGTCCGTTCGGGACCACGCCGGTCTCCACCCTTGCGGGCTTTGCCCTGCGCACCATCGAAGGTTTTTGCCGTCCTTCATGGCAGCATCGGTCCGCCGTAGGCGTTGGCACGCTTTCCGCGGCCCCGTAGGTCTCGGCTCCGTCCCTCGAAACAGGCAAGCCTGCTCTCGCTTCGGGCCGTACGGGCCTCAGGAAATCCGCCTTTCACTTCGCCTTTCGGCTTGATGATCGGTAGCCGCCTGAGATGGGTTTAACGTACGCCGGGTAAGGGTCCTGGGGAATGGCCGGAGGCCTGTGGATAACGGGATTATCGGGGATCAAGCTGGGACAGCGAAATTTTCCTGTCCGCCACGATGGGCGTCATCGGCGGACATTCGGCCTTGCCCTGCCGCCCGGTGCGGTCTTCAATGCCGGCAAAGGATTCGAGGCGCCGAGCGCCTCGAATCCTTGCGGGAGGATTGCTTGAAAGTTGGAGTGGTTCTCAACCCGATTGCCGGTGGGGGCCGGCTGAAACGGCATTGGCCTGATGTCGCCGTGTCGCTGAAAAAGCATTTCGGCGAATTCGAACTGCGCGAGACGCAAGCGGAAGGCGACGCCGAAAGGCTGGCAATCGATCTCGCGATGATTGGCTTCGACCTGGTGATCGCGGCCGGCGGCGACGGCACCGCCAGCGAAGTGGCCGACGGGCTGCTGCAAGCGGCCAGGGAAAGCGGCCGGACCACCGAGCTTGGGCTCTTGCCATGCGGCACCGGCATCGATTTCGCGCGTGGGCTAGGTCTGCCGAAAAAGGTCGATGCCGTGCTGAAGCGGATCGCCGAAGCCAAGCCCCGCAAGGTCGATGCCGGACGCATCTGCTACGTCGACGATCACGGCGCGCTGGCCAGCCGGCATTTCATCAACATCGCCAGCCTGGGGCTTTCCGGCGCCACTGACCGCGCCGTCAATGCCGACAAGCGCAAGGGCAGGATGTCGGCCAAGGCGCTGTTCCTGTGGCGCACCGTGGTCGAGTTCATCCGCTACCGCTTCCAGGAGGTCAGCATAACGGTCGACGACGGCGTCCCCGTCGAAGCGCGCATGGCGCTGGTGGCGGTGGCAAACGGAAAGTTCTTCGGCGGCGGCATGATGATCGCGCCGGATGCGGAACTGACCGACGGGCAGTTCGACATCGTCATCCTGCGCGCGGCCGGCAAGCTGAAGCTGATCTGGGACATCCGGCTGCTCTATGGCGGCCGGCATCGCAATCATCCTGCGATCACCATCCTGCGCGGCAGGAAAGTGGTGGTCGAACCGCTCGGCGATTTAGAGAAGAACGGCGCGCTGGTCGACATAGACGGCGAGTCGCCGGGACGCATACCCGCGACCTTCGAGATCCTGCCCGGTGCATTGACGCTCAGATACTGAATCAAGCCGTTGACAGATTGATTCAGATGGATCCGCCGATCCAGCCAACGCCCTGAAATCGTTTGATATCCAGCCGGCGTCAGAGTTCGAGCTTGGCCGGAAAACCAGGTGCGCGCAGGTCGGTGCCGACGGCATCTTCCAACAGTTTGACGATCTGGGTCGACCAGGCGCCGCCGCCATAGGCGGCCTTGCCTTGCTGAAAAATGGCGTTGACGTGCGATGCCAGCTCAAGCGGCACGCCGGACTGCTCGCCGATGGCGAGCGCGAAGCCGAGGTCCTTCAGCGCCAGGTCCATGGTGAAGCCGATGTCGTAGGAGCCGTTGAGGATGAGCTGGCTTTCGGTCTCGTGGACGAAGCTGTTGCCGGAGGAGGCTGATATGGCGTGGTAGGATTGGGCGAGGTCAAGCCCGCCCTTTTTGGCCAGCATCAGCGCTTCGCCGGCGGCAACGAGATGGATGAAGGCGAGCATGTTGGTGATCACCTTGATCACCGCCGCCGAGCCGACCGGACCCATCAGGAACGATTTTGCGCACATCGCCTCGATGGCCGGTCGATGACGCTCGTAGAGCGCAGGATCGCCGCCGACCAGCGCCGTGATCTTTCCGGCCGCCGCCAGGTGCACGCCACCGGTGACCGGGCATTCCAGCGTCTCGACGCCCCTGGCCGAGGCGACGGCGGCGAGGCGGGTAATTTCGTCGCGGCCGTTGGTCGACATCTCGATCCAGGTGCCGCCTGCGGGCAGGCCCTCCAGCAGACCATCGGCGCCCGCCAGCACGGCTTCGCTCACCTTCGGAGAGGGCAGGCAGGAGATTGCGTTGCCGGCCCGTGCGGCGGCCTCGGCGGGGCTGCTTGCCGCTGTGGCCCCGAGCGCCACCAAGCGTTCGACGGCCGCGGGATCGCGGTCGAAGACGGTGACGGCAAAGCCGTTGCGGACCAGGCTGGCGGCAAGGTTGCCGCCGAGATGGCCAAGGCCGATAAAGGCGTAGCTTTCGTTCACGGCATCAGCGGCGTCTGCATCATCTGCAGATGCAGGTCCTTGCCCGTGTAAGGGTGTGCTTCGCAGACCGCCTCGTTGAGCTCGACGCCGAGGCCGGGCTCCTTCGACGGGATGACATTGCCGTCCTGCCACTCGATCCTTTTCTTCAGCAACGTGGCGTGGAAACCGTCCCACTGCTTCAGCGATTCGAGGATGAGGAAGTTGGGCAGCGTCACCGCCAGTTGGATGTTGGCCGCACCCACGATCGGTCCGCAATAGCAATGCGGTGCGATCTGGATGTGGTAGGCCTCGGCCATCGCCGCGATCTTCTTGGTCTCGAGGATGCCGCCGGAGCGGCCGAGGTCCGGCTGCAGGATGGTCGCGGCGCGGTTCTCGATGACGCGGGCGAACTCGAACTTGGTCGTCAGCCGCTCGCCGGTGGCGATCGGGATCGAGGTCGCGCGGGCCACTTGGGCCATGACCTCAGGCATATCAGGTGGCACCGGCTCCTCGAACCACAAGGGATCGTAGGGTTCGATGGCGCGCGCCATGCGCAGCGCGCCGGACGCTGTGAACTGGCCGTGCGTGCCGAACAGGATGTCGGCGCGGGTGCCGACCGCCTCGCGGATCGCCTTGATCATGCGGGTGGACAGGTCGATATCGACGAGGCGCGGCTGATGACCGTCGAAGGCGGTGTAGGGGCCGGCGGGGTCGAGCTTGACGGCATTGAAACCCTGCTCGACATATTCGAGCGCGCAGGCAGCGGCGAGATCTGGATCGTTGTAGACGTTCTTGCCGTGCACATCCTCGGAATGGACGCTGCCGCTGTGCGGATAGAGATAGGTGTAGGAACGCAGCGTTTCGTGCACTTGGCCGCCGAGCAGTTTATAGACCGGCTTGTCGGCTTCCTTGCCGATAATGTCCCAGCAGGCCATTTCCAGCGCCGAGAAGCAGCCCATGCCGGACACATCGGGGCGCTGGGTGAAGCCGGAGGAATAGGCGCGGCGGAAGAAATTCTCGATGTCGTGCGGGTCGCGGCCGATGAGATAGCGCTCGGCCATGTCCTCGACCATCCGGGCGGTAACATGGGCCGAGAAGGTGGCGTTGTAGGCCTCGCCATAGCCGACGACGCCGCCGTCGGTGGTCAGCTTGACGAAGATGAAATACTTGCCGCCGATGCCGGGCGGCGGATTGCCGACAACCCAGGTCTTGACGTCGGTGATCTTCATTCTTGGTCCTCCAGAACCAGTTCGGCGCCTTTCCAACCGGTCATGATCGAGGCGGCGTTGGTGTTGCCGGTGATGTTGTCGGGAAAGATCGAGGCATCGATGACGCGCAAACCTTCCAGACCATGCACCTTGAGGCGCGGGTTGACGACGGCGCGCGCGGGATCCGGCCCCATGCGGCAGGTCGAGACCGGATGATATACGGTGCCCGAGCGCTTCCGGAAATCCTGGACCAGATCGGCATCGGAGGTGATCGAGGGACCGGGCAGGACCTCTTCCTCGATGATCTCGGCCATGGCGGGCATCGAGGCGATCTTGCGCACGAATTTCACCGCTGCCAGCATCTCCTCGACATCGGCATTGGTGGAGTAGGCATTGGCCGTTATCTTGGGGTAGTCGCGCGGATTGGCCGAGCGGATCATGATCTCGCCACGGCTCGACGGGCGGCAGTTGGATAGGCCGATGGAAAAGCCCGGCCATGGGTCCGGCGTCAGGATGGGGCGCTCGCCGCTCTTGGGAATGACGGTCGAGAAGGCCTGGAAATAGAGCTGCATGTTGGGCCGCGTCGCCGTAGGGTCGGTGCGGAAGAAGCCGCCGGCATTGTTCATCGACAGCGACAGCGGGCCGGAGCGGGTCAGGATGTACAGCATGCCGACCAGCAGCTTGCCCCACCAGGGACGCAGCGTCTGGTTGAGCGTCGGCAGCTTGCCCTTGAAGGTGTAGTTGATGCCGACATGGTCCTGCAGATGCGCGCCGACATTCTCGTTGCCGTGGACGATCGGAATGCCCAGGCCCTTCAGTAGCGCGGAAGGGCCGACGCCGGACAGCTGCAGCAATTGCGGCGAGTTGACCGAACCGCCCGACAGGATGATTTCGCGGCCGGCACGCGCCGTCTTCATCTCGCCGTTCTGCTGGTATTCGACGCCGACGGCACGCTTGCCCTCGAACAGGATTTTTGTCGCCAGCGCCTTCATCTCGACGCGGACATTCCCGCGCTTCATCGCCGGGCGCAGGAAAGCGCGCGCCGCCGACATGCGGCGGCCATTGCGGGTCGAGATCTGGTAGATGCCGACGCCCTCCTGGGCGGCGCCGTTGAAATCCGGGTTGAGCGGCAGGCCGGCCTGCTGGCCGGCGGCGAGATAGCGCTTGGTCAGCGGGTGGACGGCGTTAGAACAGTCGGTGACATGTAGCGGGCCGCCCGTGCCGCGCCATGTGTCGGCACCGGCCTGGTTGTCCTCGAGCGCCTTGAAGGTGGGCAGCAGATCGTCATAGCCCCAGCCGGGATTGCCGGCGGCTGCCCAGGCATCGAAATCCTCGCGCGCGCCCCTGATCCAGACCATGGCGTTGATCGAGCTCGAACCGCCGAGCAGTTTGCCGCGCGGCCAGTGATCGGCATTGCCGGCGAGGCCCGGGTCCGGCTCGGCCTTGTAGTTCCAGTTGACGTCGGGATCGAAGAAGGTCTTGCCGTAGCCGAGCGGCATCTGGACGTAGAAGCGGCGGTCTGTGCCGCCGGCCTCCAGCACCAGCACCGAGAAGCGTCCCGAGGCCGAGAGTTTTTCGGCCAGGACCGAGCCGGCCGAGCCGGAGCCGACGATGATGAAATCATAGGTCTGCATGATGATGCGGGCGGCTCCGGAAAATTGGCTGCAGCCTAGACGCGGCGGCGCTCCCAAGTCGCCGCGCCATCCGGCATCAGTTGTGAAAAAAGCGACCGCCGAACTGGTCGAGTTTGCGGGGATACCCGACAATCGCGCTTGATATGCACCGGGGCGACAGCTTATGCGATGGGATCGGCCACCTTGCGGAAGGCAGGAAATCATATGCGGACCCTCCCTGACGCGTTCATCCCCGAACTGCCGGGCCATTACAGCGGCAAGGTCCGCGAGAACTACGACTTGGCGGATGGCAGGCGCATCATCATCGCCACCGACCGGCTCAGTGCCTTCGACACCATCCTGACGTCGATCCCCTACAAGGGCGAGATCCTTACCCAGACGGCGCGCTACTGGTTCGAGGAAACCGCCGACATCTGCCCGAACCATGTTCTCGAATACCCCGACCCGAACGTCGTCGTCGGCACAAGGCTCGACATCCTGCCGGTCGAGATCGTCGTGCGCGGTTATCTGGCGGGTACCACCAGCACCTCGATCCTGACGCGCTACAAGCGCGGTGACCGTGACATGTACGGTATCCGCCTGCCGGACGGCCTGCGCGACAATGAAAGACTGGCGGAGGCGATCATCACGCCGACCAGCAAGGCCGCGCATGGCGGCCATGACGAACCGCTGTCCAAAGCGGAGATTCTCGAGCAGGGCCTGCTTACGCCAGCGCAGTGGGATACCGTATCGGACTACGCCTTGCGGCTGTTCGCCCGTGGCCAGCAGCGTGCCACTGAGCACCGCCTGATCCTGGCCGATACAAAATATGAATTCGGCACCGACAAGGACGGGACCATCATTCTTGCCGACGAAATCCACACGCCCGACAGCAGCCGGTACTGGATCGCGTCGAGCTACGGACAGGCGCTTGCCGACGGCAGCCGGCCGGTTAGCTTCGACAAGGATTTCATCCGCTCATGGGTCTCGGCGCGCTGCGATCCCTACAGTGACCCGATTCCAGAGATACCCGACGAGATCGTCGAACAGGCTTCGCGGGTTTACGCGCAGGCCTATGAGGCGATCACGGGCAAGGAATTCGTGCCCGATGTTTCCGGGGATACGGTGCTGGACCGCATCAGAGCTAACCTTGCAGGTTATTTTTGAGAGTTGCCCCTCTCAGCTAACGCCTGGTCTTAAGCCGCGCAGTCGACCCCACTCCGTCGAGCTTGGTGCCTTCCTCTCCCTCCGAAGGGGGGAGAGGCGAGCGAAGCTCGACGGAGTGGGGGAAGCCTCCTCCAAAACCCGAAGCCGCTGGAAATCAGGCACAACCGCGCGAATGCCAGGGTTAGCCTATGGCCATGGAGGCCAGGAAACAGCAGCTGCGGCGCGTTGACCTGGTCCTGCAGCGGCGATACGGATCGATGATCATCACCTCACAAGGATTTCTCGCATGGTGCACTACGCTGAAGGACGGCCGCTTGGCGATCTGACGCTGCGCACTCTGGCCATGCCTTCGGATGCCAATGCGGCGGGCGACATTTTCGGCGGCTGGGTGATGGCGCAGATGGACCTGGCCTGCGGCATCCGCGCCGCCGAGCGCGCCAAGGGCCGCGTGGTGACGGCGGCGGTCAAGGAAATGTCCTTCGCCAAGCCGATGAAGATCGGCGACACGCTGTGCATCTACACCCATGTCGAGCGCGTCGGCCGCACCTCGATGACGCTCAAGGTCGAAGCCTGGGCGCAGCGCTACCTCTCCGACCTGATGGAAAAGGTCACCCATGCCGATTTCGTCATGGTGGCGCTGGATGGCGAAGGCAAGCCGAAAGCGGTTCCCGCCGAAGGCTGACGCGAGCCGTTTTTCCCACGCTTGGTCATTTGTAACATGCCTCTCCGGGGAGACACGTTTCGCGACATCCGATGGTTGCCTCCAAGCCCGATCCTGCTGCAATCGGAGGAGAGACAATGCGTCAACATCTGCTGAACGGTTGGCTCGTGGCAGCCCTGGTCGCGACGACCTGCCTGCTCGGCGTGACCGCCTACGCGGAGGTGAAGGAAGATATCTCGCGCAGTGCCTGCACGCATGGGGAACAGGCTCCCGGCAAGCAGGGCGCACGGTGTGATAGCTGTGGCGCCGCGCGATGCGATGTCCGCGCATCAGGAGCCTGAGCGGCAGCCGTCAGGAGACGGAATGAGCGGCAATCCGCCAGCCGACACGGCGCGTGCATCCGGGCAACGATCCGCACAGCCGAGATAGAATTTCCGATCAGACAAGCCGGATGTTGCGTGCCGGGCTGGATCCCTTGCGGTGCAAGGGTTTCAGGCGTGCGTGCCGTCGAATTTTTCGCGCGCAGCCTTGACGCGCATGGTGTTCGCGCGCGCCCATTCGCTCAGTGCGCTGACGGGGATCAGCAGCTCGTGGCCGAGCTCGGTCAGCTCATAATCGACGCGCGGTGGAATGGTTGGAAACACGGTGCGGGTGACGAAGCCGTCACGCTCCAGCCCGCGCAAGGTGGTGGTCAGCATCTTCTGCGAGATGCCGCCGACGGCAGCGCGCAATTCGTTGAAACGCAGCGGTCCGTCGCCCAGCTTGCCGACGACCAGAACGGTCCATTTGTCGCCGACGCGCTGCAGGATTTCCGAGATGGCGCGGCAGTCTTCGGAGCGGTGTGGGTGCCTCGGTAACAAAAAAGTG
This sequence comes from Mesorhizobium sp. WSM4809, assembly GCF_055811655.1. NCBI lineage: Bacteria > Pseudomonadati > Pseudomonadota > Alphaproteobacteria > Hyphomicrobiales > Phyllobacteriaceae > Mesorhizobium > Mesorhizobium sp. WSM4809. The sequence continues at coordinate 62,718 of NZ_JBVVQW010000002.1, read as the reverse complement.
CCTTCTTGTGCATCGCGTTTCCAGTATCTCATATAGCGCAGGTATCCAAATGATACCAGTACTTCGTGCAAGGAGAGCCCTTATGTCCAAACCCAAAATTGCCATCGTCGTCGGATCGACGCGCGCCGCTCGTTTCGCCGATGTGCCAACCCAGTGGATCGCCAAGATCGCCAAGTCGCATGCCGACATCGATGTCGAGGTCGTCGACCTGCGCGACTTCCCGCTGCCGTTCTTCGACGAGGTCGCATCCTCCGCCTGGGCGCCGTCGCAGAACGAAGTGGCACAGCGCTGGCAGAAGAAGGTCGCCGAATTCGACGGCTTCATCTTCACCGCCGCCGAATACAATCATGGCCCGACGGCCGTGCTGAAGAACGCCATCGACTACGCCGCCAATGAATGGAACAAGAAGTCGGCCGGCTTCGTCGGTTATGGCAGCGTCGGCGGCTCGCGTGCCGTCGAACAGCTTAGACTGTATGCCGTCGAATTGCAGATGGCGCCGGTCAAGTCGGCCGTCCATATCGCCTGGGGCGATTTCCTCGCCGTCCGCCAGGGCGAGAAGAAGCTGGAAGACCTCGAGCATCTGAACCAGGCCGCCACCGCGCTGGTCAACGATGTTGCGTGGTGGGCCAAGGTGCTCAAGGCAGCGCGTCAAGCCGACGCCGTTGCCGACGAAGTCAAGGCGGCCTGACCGCCAATTCGAATTATCCTCCCAAGGATCCAGGGCGGCGCTTGCGTCGCCCTTTTTCGATTATAGCGGCTCGAATTGAAAGCTGGCGCCGGATCGGACGACGCGGCCGATGCCGGGCGAATCCAGATGCGCGCCGGCAACGAAACAATGTTCGTTGGCTGCAAGCGCCAGCAACCGCAACCGGCTTTCGCGCGCCTGGTCCTGATCGGCGTCGAATTCCCACGTCACCTCAGGTCGATCGAACTGAAGCGATGGGACGTGAACGGTGTCACCCCAAATCAGAACGCGTTCGCCGCCGCTCGAAACGCAAAAGCAGCTATGTCCCGCTTCATGGCCATGAGCGTCGACAATGTCGACATGTGTCCCGATACGGTCTCCGGCTTCGAAGGCTTCTGCCATGCCGTGAAATCGTTCGAGCCGCGCTTCGGCGCGAAAAAAGCCGAGTTCTTCCCCGGGAACGAGCAAGCGCGCCAGGCGCGGGAAAGCGTCGCGGCCGTCGGCAAGCACAAGACCATGGATGTGGTCGAGATGCGTGTGGGTGAAGCAGACGGTACGGACTCGTCCGGCATCGATGCCGGCTTCGTCCAGCGCCTCGGGAAGTCGGCCCATGGTGGGATGCCAGGCGTTCGAGGCGCCGGTGTCGATCAGGATGATCCCGTTTCCATCGTCAATCGCGAAGGCATTGACGGAAAGCCTGAGTTGACCAGCAACCAACGCGACTTGTTGCGGCAATTCATCGCCAAATGGCTTGTCGCCGCGTTGCCGAAGCCGTCCGATCGGCATGTCGACATAGCCATCGCGCAAGGAGGTGATGCGCAAGTCACCAAGATCGTAGGTCTGATAAAGGTCGCCTGAAGCTATGCGGCGCATTTTTTCCGATCCGTCTGTAAACAATCGACAACATGCGACGGGCCAGCCGCGTCGGCAACCCGCCCCGTCAATTCGATCTATGCCATGTGTGCGTGCGTCGCCTGCCGTGACCGGATGATGCAGTCGGCGAGGCGGTCTGCCTCGTCCAACTCGTCGGTATGGTGCTGATATCCGGATGTCGCGAAAGCCGCGAACACGACGCCAATCGGGGTTGGACTGCTACATCGACGGGACTGCCATCTGGTCGCGCCCTTTGCCCTGATATATCCGGCTGCAATCCGTCACATGAGTGAAGCCGTGAAGACATCCAGCCTGACCGGCGCCGTTTCCCCGATGATCCCGGTGCTCGTATGCGCGCTGGCGATCTTCCTGCTGTCCGGGATGGATGCAGCGATGAAGATCCTGGTCATCGCGGTCGGCGTCTACAACACCTTGCTGTGGCGCAGCATGGTCGCGACCGTGGTCGCGGGCGCGGCCTGGCTGGCGGGACCGCGCTTAAAGCCAACCGTTCCGGTGCTGAGGCTGCATGCGCTGCGTGCCGCGGTTGTCGGCGTCGTCCTGATATCCTTCTTCTGGGGCTTGGCCAGGCTGCCGCTCGCGGAGGCGATCGGGCTCAGTTTCGTGGCGCCCTTGTTTGCCCTGTTTCTCGCCGCGCTACTGCTGGGCGAACGGATTCGGCGCCAGGCTGTCTGGGCATCGCTGGCCGGCATTGCCGGCGTCGCCATCATCATGGCCGGCCAGTTCGGGCAGTCAGACTATTCGCAAGATGCCATGCTCGGCACGGCGGCGGTGCTCGTATCGACGGTGTTCTACGGCTACAATCTCATCCTCGCCCGGCAACAGGCGCAGTTGGCCAAGCCGATCGAGATCATGCTGTTCCAGAACCTTTGCGTTGCCATCCTGCTCGGCCTCGCGGCACCCTGGCTCGCCGTCGCCCTGCCGAGTAATCTTTGGCTTCCTTTGGCCGGGGTGACGGTGCTGTCGCTTGCCGGGCAGTTCCTGATGAGTTGGTCCTACGCCCGCGCCGAAGCGCAATATCTGATCCCGACGGAATACTCGGCCTTCATCTGGGCGGTCGCGCTCGGCTGGTTCTTCTTCGGCGAGGAGGCGACCTGGACCACCTTGACCGGAGCATGCCTGATCGTCGCCGGCTGCCTGATCGCCGCGCGGGCCAGTCCCAGGCTTGCCGAGCCCATCGAAATGGCGGTTTGAGCGCCGACGTTCAGCGTCCTGCAGGATCGCGAAAGACCCCAGTCTCCACCTCGTGCATGAAGTGAGCGATGAGAGCCGCGCATTGGCGATGATGCGTTTCGAGAAGCATGTGTCCGCTCTCAAAGACATGGATTTCGACTGCGTCGAGGTCGCGGCTGTAGGCCATGATCTCGTCCAGCGCGAAGAAGGCGTCGTGCCGTCCCCACAGCACGAGGCATGCTGGCTGTTGGTCGCGGAGATAGGCTTGGATGGCCGGGAAGCGCGCGATGTGCGAGCCATAATCGGTGAAGAGTTCGAACTGAATGTCGGTGTTGCCGGGCCTCGCCAGGCGCTCCGTATCGAGATACCAACCCTCGGGCGGAAACAACACCTTCAGACGCTCGGGGAGACCGCCGATATATTGATTTCGGGTCCCCTCGAAATTCATCCAGTCCGGCAGTTTGGCGCGGTTTTCTTCAGTCGGTTCGGCGAAGAATGCCTTCGGCGCGTCCCATTCCGGTCCCAGCCCCTCGTCATGAGCATTGCTGTCCTGCGCGATCAGGCCGAGGATGCGATCCGGCTGCCGTGTGGCGAGATGGTAGCCGACAGGCGTGCCGAAGTCGGTGATGTAGAGGAAGAATCGCTGCATGCCGAGGGCCTCGACGAAGGCTTCGATCGTGTTGGCCAGGTTCTCGAACGTGTAGTCATAGGCATCGATGGAAGGGGCGGACGAAAAGCCGAAACCGGGCAGGTCCGGCGCCACCACATAGGCTGTTTCCGCCAGCGGTTCGATGACATTGCGATAGACGTGCGACGAAGTCGGATATCCGTGCAGCAGCAGGATTGCCGGTCTGCCGGGGTCGCCGGCATGACGGTAGAAGATGTCGAGGCCGTCGACATTGATGGTTTCGTGGTAGGTCTTGTAACGATTGCTGCACATCCTCTCTCTCCCAGTGGTCCGCGCCGACCTGGCGGCGCTATGGGTTTGACACCACATATCCCTGTGATAGTGGTTACATCATGTAACCGTATAATGCGGTTGATGAGGTTATGTTCCATGGGCGATGCATACACCGAATGGGTGCCGGATCACTTCATAGGCGGGCATCCCGCCTTGGACCTGTCGAACGCCGTGTTCGACCGGCGGGTGCCGGCAGCAGACAATGAACTCTTCAAATCCGTCCGGGATGTTGCGAACTGGTTCAGCGCCTCAGGGCTTGCCGACGATCGCCAGGCGCAGGCCGTTGCCGAGATAGCGGACGGGCGGTTCGTGGAAGGTGTCCGCGAAATGCGGGAGGCGTCATTTCAGGTTTTCGAGCCAATCGCCGCGGGCAAACCGTCTGCGGTCGAACCGCTCGGTTTGTTGTTCTCGCGCACGGCAAGCTCGCTTGCCGCCGGCTCTATCGAACTGGATGGCACCAGGCCGAAGCTTGCCCTTGCCCGGTGGCGGGACCCGGACGCCGTCACCGCCTTGCTGGCCATGCTGTCCATTGAAGCGTTCTTCACCCTGCCGCGCGACAGGCTGCATTCCTGCCCTCGCTGTGGCTGGCTTTTCCTCGATACGTCGCGAGGCGGCAAGCGGCGCTGGTGCAGCATGCGCACCTGCGGCAACCGCGAGAAGGTCTCGCGCCACCGAGATCATGCCCATGCCTAGACCCGGGTTAGCCACGTCGTTTTGCTGCGGGCAGGCCGAATACCGGCGCGTCACTCCGGAAGACCGGCCTTGCGAAAACCATCGACGAAATGCTCGAGCGTAGCGGCGTCGCGGAATGGCTCGGTCGTCGCCCAGTGATGGGTTGTGAAATGCGGGTTGCCGACGAGAAACAGCTCGGCCTCCGCGCGCGCCTCGTCGAGCCGGCCGAGTTGGGCCAGGCTTGCGGCCAGGAAACGGCGTGAGCTTGTGCGATAGGTCTCGTCACGGCGCAACGTCTCGATAGCGGCTTGGTAGTCGCGCGCCGCATATTGCGCCTGGCCGAGCGTCAGATAGTACCAGCTCGCTGGAAACGGGTTCAGCCGGAACGCCTTGCTGATGTGCTCGAGGCCCTCTTCGACCCGGCCGGACAGGACGGCGATGTCGGACAATGCCGCCCAGGTGTCGGCCTCGTTCGGGTCGAGCTCGATCGCCTTGGCGAATTCCGCATCCGCTTCAGTGAAACTGCGCTCATAGGCAAGCAGATAAGCCAGGATCCAGCGACAGCCGGCATCGTTGGGATCGATCGCCACGGCCTTGCGCGCCAGCTCCAGGGCAACGCTGCGGGCAGCCTCGGTTGGTCCGCCCCAATGCACCTGTCCCATCCAGTGGTTCATGGCAAGCCAGCGATAGGGCTCGGCGTAATCAGGATCGAGCGACACCGCGCGCGTCAGCATCAGATGCGCTTCCTGCGCCATCTGCGGCGAGTCGTCGATCAGCTTGCGCGCCCGCACGCAGAGGTCATAGGCCTCCAGATTTCGCGGCCGATTGCGCGGCGGCGGCGCGCGCAGCCGGCCAAGCAGCGCTTCCACGATCTTGGCCGTCACCTCGTCCTGAACGGCAAAGATATCCTCCAGGCCGCGATCGAAGCGTTCCGCCCACAGATGATCGCCGCTCACCGCGTCGACCAGCTGTGCGTTGATGCGCACGCGCCCCGCGGCGCGTCGTGCGCTGCCTTCCAGCAGGTAGCGCACGCCAAGATCCCCGGCGATCTCGCGCACGTCCATCGCTTTTCCCTTATAGGCAAAGGTCGAGTTGCGGGCAATGACGAACAGGCCGGAGATCCTGGACAGGTCGGTGATGAGGTCTTCGGTCAACCCGTCCACGAAGGAATCCTGCTCGGGATCGTTGCTGAAATTGACGAAGGGCAGCACGGCTATCGATGGTTTGTCGGGCAGCGGCAAGGGTTTTCGCTTGGCCTCGCCGAGCTGTTCGACGGCCCCCGTGAAACGGTAGCCGACGCGCGGAACGGTGGATATCCATTCGCCGTTCTCGCCGACAGGACCAAGCAGCTTGCGCAACTGCGCGATCTGGACGGTGAGGTTGCCTTCCTCCACGGCCGTGCCCGGCCATGCAGCGTCCATCAACTCGGCCTTCCCCAAGATTTCACCGGGCCGCCCGACGAGTGCTGCAAGCAGGCTCAGCCCGCGATAGCCAACGGCAACGGGGACGTCGTTCCGAAGCAGCGTTCCCGCACCCGGATCAAGCACGAACGGACCAAAGGCAAAACGCGATCCCTGCATAGGCGCATCTATAGAGCAATTCCAGGAAAAGTGTGAAGCGGTTTTCTGTTCGGAATTGCGTCAAAACAAAGGGTTAGAGTAGTTTGCCGGTTCCGTGAGCCGGTGAACTGCTCTAGCTCGTTTGGAAGTTTTGAGAACTATTTGGGAGGGCTTAATTACGGCGCCGTCCGTATCGCGCAGAATTCAACCTCATCGAGAGCCCCAGGCCCTCAAACCATATGGAGGTTGCCATGACCAATACACTTGCATCAGCCCAGCGTTGTGCAGCGCGAGCGGGAACGCCCGTGCGGCCGGCATCGCGCCGGCTCCTGAAGACCCTGCGAAGCATCATAGCGAGTTGGCACGATCGGATCTGGCGCGAACGGATACGCTTTCGCTGGCAACTCAGGCAGATGTCGAAGGACAATCCGCATCTGATCGACGATATCGGCCTGACGATACAGCAGGTCGAGGGAGAGATCGCCAAGCCCTTCTGGGAACGATAGAGCGAATGCCGCAATTGCGTCGGGCGTCAGCGCACCGCCTCGCGATGGGCGCCCAAACCGAGGTCGCTTTGGGCGATATGCATCAGAGGGCATCCATATGTACGCCATTGGTAATCTGAGTGCAGCCGGGCAGGCCGAATTGCTCGGCCCACAGACATAGTGAACCTGCTGCTGCGTTGAGCGCCGCGCCGCGTTCTGTCAGCGAATAGACTACCTTCGCTGGAACCACGGAAAAGACCTTGCGGTCGACAAGGCCGTCCGCCTCCAGTTCTCGCAATTGTTGCGCCAGCATCTTTTCACTGATGCCAGAGAGCGCCTGCTTCAATCGACCAAATCTGCGCGACGCCGTTCCGAGCTCGCAAAGGATATCTACTTTCCACTTTCCTTCGACCATCCTGACGGCCGCTGCAAAGCCATTGTCCGCGGAATTGTTCATCGCGCGTTCCTTACCTTCTGGTGACCACTTACGCCCGGGTGCGTATCGCGCGCCGCTCGTTTTGACATACCTCTCAAGACGATCACAGCAAAACGCGGTCTGACGCCGCCAATTGATATGGAGTGTGGAATGAAGCTTTCAATCACGGTTATTGGAACGGGCCGTATGGGCTCGGCGCTCGCCGGCAGCCTGCTTCAGTCGGGATATCCGACGACTGTCTGGAACAGAACCAGACAGAAGACCGATCCACTCGCCAGGCTGGGCGCAATCGTCGCCTCCTCCGTGGAGGAAGCCGTGAACGCAGGCGAGATCATCATTGTGAATGTCAGCGACTATGAGGTGACAAAAGCGCTTCTCCACAGTGACGCCATCGCCAGCCATTCGCGGCAAGCTGATCGTGGAGTTGACTTCCGGGACGCCAAATGGCGCACGGGAAGCCGCTGATTGGTATAGGGAGCACGGCGCAAGCTACCTTGATGGCGCGATCATGGCGACGCCGGATTATATCGGCACGGACGCCGGAACCATCCTGCTTGCCGGGCCAAGGGCGGCTTTCGACACGAACCGCGATGTGTTTCGCGCTTTGGGTGGCAATGTTCAGCATGTTGGCGAAGAACCAGGGCGTGCGAACGGGCTCGATAGCGCACTACTGGCTATCATGTGGGGCGCTCTGTTCGGGACGCTCCATGCGATCGCCGTGTCGCAGGCCGAAGAGATCGAACTCGGTGAACTGGCGCGGCAGTGGTCCGCGACGGCGCCGGTCATTGACGGCCTGGTGACCGACCTCATCAAGCGGACGAGCGCTGGCCGATTTGCCAGCGATAACGAAACGCTCTCGTCGATCTCGGCGCACCACGGCGCAATGCAGCATCTATTGGAGTTGATGCAGTTCCGCGAAATCGACCGTTCAATAGTCGATGGTTATGATGCGATATTCAAACGGGCCATAGCGGCGGGCCACCTGCACGATGATTTCGCCGCGCTCTCGCAATTTCTGGCGACAGGGAAGTAGCATGCCTTTGACGCATCTCATCGATAAGTATTGTGCATCGTGGTCCACCGAAACGCCGAGAAGCGGCGGGCGTCGCTGTTATCGATCTTGAGCGATGGCGCGACGTATACCGATCCAACCGTTCACGCCGTTGGTGCCGAAGAACTTCTAGCCCACATTGCAGGAATTCAGAGCAAGTATCCGGGTGCATGCATTCTGCGGACCAGCAACGTGGATGTTCATCACGGCGTTGCGCGCTTCGCGTGGAAGTTTGTGATGCCTGACGGTTCGTCTTTGCCCGAGGGCCTGGACATCGCTTTTCTGGATGAGGAGCAGAAACGGATAACGCGCATCATTGGCTTCTTCGGTTTGTTGAAACCAGCTCGATCTCTGGCAGAGGGCGGCGTCAGCTAACCGGTCAAAAGCTGACATTCGAACATGTCAGCGCACCGCCTCGCGGTGGGCGCCGGGCAGGCGGGTGGCGATCAGCTTGTCGATGCGGCGGCCGTCGAGATCGACCACCTCGAAGCGCCAGCCCTGCGCGTCGACGCATTCGCCGGTCGCCGGCAGATGATGCATGTGCGACAGCACATAACCGGCGACGGTTTCGTAATCGCGGTTTTCCGGCAGGTCGATGCCGAGAATGTCGGCCATCTCGTCGGCCTGCATGTAGCCGGCGAGCAGCCACGAGCCGTCCTCGCGCTTGACCGCGTTTTCCTCATCGCCGGCGTCGGTGTCGGCGCGGAACACGCCGGTGATGGCTTCCAGAATGTCGGCCGGGGTGACGATGCCTTCGAAATGGCCGTATTCGTCATGCACCAGCGCCATCGGCACGTCGGATTCTTTCAGCTTCTGCAGCACATCCAGCGCGTCGGCCTGGTCGTAGACGATGGGGGCTGCGCGCACATGCCTGCGCGGGTCGAGAACGCGGCCGGCAAGCAACGCGGCCAGCACGTCACGCGTCTGGACGACGCCGACCATGACGTCGACGCCGCCGTCGCCTGCCGGCAGGCGCGAATGCTGGGTTTCCATGAGCAGCTTGCGGATGGCCGCCTCGTCGGATTGCAGATTGATCCAGTCGACTTCGGTGCGCGGCGTCATCACCGCGCGCACGGCGCGGTCGCCAAGCCGCATGACGCCGGCGATCATGCGCCGCTCGTCGGATTCGATGGTGCCGTGATGCTCGGCCTCGGCGACCAGCATCTTGATCTCCTCATCGGTGACCTTCTCCTCGCTTTCGCCGCGCTGGCCGAGCAGCCACAGGATGGTGCGGCCGGAGAAATCGAGCAGGAAGACCAGCGGCGCCGAGACGGTGGCGAGGATGGTCATTGCCGGAGCGACCCTGGCGGCGACCCGCTCGGGGTCACGCAACGCGATCTGCTTTGGCACCAGTTCGCCGACGATCAGCGAGAAATAGGTGATGATGGCGACGACGATGCCGACGCCGAGCGGATCGGCGACGGTCTCGCGGATGCCGGTCGAGGCCAGGAACTGCGCCAGCCGTTCGCCGAGCGTGGCGCCGGAAAAGGCGCCGGAGAGGACGCCGACCAGGGTGATGCCGATCTGCACCGAGGACAGGAACTTGCCGGGATTGGAACCCAACTCGAGCGCGCGGCCGGCGCCATTGATGCCGCGGTCGATCATCGCTTTCAGGCGGGCCGGTCGCGACGAGACGATGGCAAGTTCGGACATCGACAGAAGGCCGTTCACACAGATGAGGACGACCACGATAGCGATTTCTACGTATAACATGAGCGGTCAATAGCATTGCGGCGCGGTCTTCGAAAATAGTCCGACGTGATTTTTGAGAAATGACCGGCATTTCGGTCACGCGGCATCCCAGGGCGGCGTCGAAAAATGTTCGACGAGGGCGTCGACGACAACCCGTACCTTTGGCGTGAGCGCGCGCGTTACCGGCCAGACGGCATGCACGACGATGTTCTCGACCAGGCAGTCCGACAGCACCATTTCGAGATCGCCGCTTTTGAGGCTGTCGGCGGCCAGCCATGTCGGCAGGAAGGCGATGCCGCAGCCGGCGAGCGCTGCATCCAGCATCGGGTCGCCATGGCCGAGAACGAGTCGCGCCTTGGGCATGAAGGTTGCGAGATGGCCGTCGGAATGCCTGATCACCCAGGGCCGGACGATGCCCTCGCGACCGTAGCCAATGACGCTGTGATCGGCGAGATCCTCGACCGATTGCGGCCGGCCATGCCTGTCGAGATAGTCGGGAGCCGCGCATATGGCCGAGCGCTGGGCGTAGAGGCGCCTGGCCGCAAGCGACAGGCTGTCGTCGAGTTCGCCCATGCGGATCGCCAGGTCGATGCCCTCCTCGATCAGGTCGACGCGGCGGTCATTGAAGGAGACTTCCACCGTCAGGTCCGGAAATTTCCTCGAAATCTCGAACAGCACGGGGGCGACGCAGCGTCGGCCGAAGGCCAGCGGCACGTCGATCCGAAGCCGGCCAGACGGGACCTGACGGCGCGAGGCAAGCAGCGACTGTGCGGCTTCGATCTCGGCAAGGGCCCGGACGCAGGCTTCATAATAGCTGACGCCTTCGCTGGTCGGGCTGAGGCTGCGGGTGGTGCGGTTCAGCAAGCGAACGCCGAGTCTCTGCTCCAGCTGCGCGATCGATTTGCCGATCGCCGACTTCGTCACATGCAGCCGCTCGCCGGCGCTGGTGAAGCTGCCGGCCTCCACCGCCTGTACAAACGCGACGATGCCTTGCAGGTCGGCCGTTTCCATGGCGATTTCCTATTGTCGACTTTTGATCCGCAATCAGTGTCAAATTATACCACACCGAAGCACTATTTTCTATAGTCGAAAGGCATAAATGTCTCGCCTGGCATCAACGCACGGAGCGCGACACGACATGAGCACCCCAATCAACAGATCCTGGCAGATGAGCGGTTTTGGCCTGTCGAGGCTAAGCCAGGTGGAAGGCAAGGTGCCCGGGCCAGGGCCGCACGATTTGCTGGTGCGGACCAAGGCCGTGTCGCTCAACTACAAGGATAAGATGATCGTAGACGGCGTGCTGATCCCCGACCTTGCCTTTCCCTTCGTGCCGACATCCGACGCGGTGGGTGAAGTGGTGGCCGTCGGCAGTGCGGTCAGCCGCTTTCAGGTCGGCCAGCGCGTGCTCGGCCAGGTGATCGCCGATTGGCCGGATGGCGACGCACCGCCGGTGCTGCATAAGCACACGCTGGGCTCGTAGCTGTCGGGAATGCTTTCCGACCATGTCATCTTCGGCGAGGACGCCGCGGTGCTGGCGCCGCCATCGCTCGGCGACATCGAGGCCGCGACATTGCCGATCGCGGCGCTGACAGCCTGGTTCGCCATGGCGGAAGCGACCAGACCGGTGCCGGGCCAGACCATTCTGATCCAGGGCACCGGCGGCGTGTCGCTGTTTGCGCTGCAGTTCGCCACCGCGTTCGGCCTGCGCGCCATCGTCACCTCAAGCAGCGATGAAAAGCTTGAGCGGGCGAGAAAGCTCGGCGCCTGGCAAGGGATCAACTACCGCACGCAACCGGCCTGGGATGAGGCCGTGCGTGAGCTGACGAATGGGCTGGGCGTCAACCACGTGCTGGAAATGGTCGGCGGCGATAATGCACGGCGATCGCTGAATGCGCTTGCCGCCGACGGTCGGCTGTCGATCATCGGCCTGTTGGGCGCGATGGAGCTCAGCTTCCCTATCATGCCCTTCATGCGCAACCGCATCACCGTGCAGGGCCTGTCGGTTGGCCATCGCCGCGCCTTCGAACGTATGAATCAGGCGATCGAGGCGCTGGCGATCAAGCCGGTCATCGACAAGCTCTTTGGCTTCGACGAGGTGCCGCAAGCCTTGCAGCATCTGGAGAAAGGGCCGTTCGGCAAGATCGTGATCACCACGAACTGACTTTTGCGATGGTCAGGGCAACTGCTTCAACACGCCGACAATTGCCTCGCCATCCGTGAAATAGGGATCGCCGCCGCCATTGCGTCCCGTACTGGTGGCGCCGACGCCCGATATATCGCTGGTCGAGATCAGCGTGCCGGCGGTGGCCAGGTCGCGCATCAGGAAATCGCGCTCGGCGTCGATGTCGGGGCCGATATGGTGGGTGACGGCGCCGGTGTCGTGGCTGAGGCCGACGCTGCGATCGAAGCTGGCCGAGCCCAGCCACAGCGGCCGGCCATCGTCGCCGCTTGCATCGGTCTGCCAGAAGCGGACATGATGCCGGCGGTCGGCGCTGAGGCCCTCCGGCTTCTCGAAGGCGAGATCCTGGGCGCGGCCATCGAACAGCAGCCTGCTGACCGGCGCATCGGGGTAGGGGTGGTCGAACAGCACGCTTTCACCAATCTCGATCGCGGTCTTCAGGGTCACGGCGTCGGCGGTGTCCCAGCCGGCGACGGCGAAGGCGTGCACTACTTCCTTTCGCGTACCGACAAGACCGACATTGATGGGATCGCCCGGAATGCCTTGTGGCGTGTGCGTCACCATCTCGAAGCTGTGCTTGCGAAAGCCGCGATCGCGGAACGTCCAGAATTCCGGTGCGGCGAAATAGGCGAGCGCCAGATAGGCGGCCAGCAAGGTCGCCACCCAGATTGCAACGCGTCGCCGAAAACTTCGCTGGCTCATGAACGCCGCCCGATCCGTGCGGTATCTGTTGCCTGACGGACCCTGGAAATCAATGGCCAGCAGCGCGCCGCCGGTCTATCGTGGGCATCGTTTCCTCGCGGGGGCAGCAATGGAGCGGAAGCTGGCAGGCCGCAAGCCAATGGCGTTGACCGCCGAGCTTGTCGCGCAAGTTGAGCGTGTCGAGCCTGATCCCGGGCCAGAGCCCGGAACCAGCGAGCACACCGATGCGGAGTTCGATGGCCTGGTCGACAAGCTGCTATCGCAGCATCGTCCCGAGACGCTTTGGGTCTTTGCCTACGGGTCGTTGATCTGGAACCCCGAATTCGCCCATGTCGAGCAGCGCCCGGCCACGGCGCCGGGATGGCACCGCTCGTTTTGCCTGAAACTGACCCGCTGGCGCGGAACCCGCGATTTGCCGGCCCTGATGCTGGCGCTCGATCGAGGCGGCAGCTGCAACGGCATCGTCTATCGGCTGCCCGCGGAAGATCATTTCGGGCAACTCGGCCAGTTGATGCGCCGCGAGATCGATGCCAACCCGCCAACCAACGTGCCATGCTGGATCAAGGTCAAGACCAGGGACGGGCCGCTGCGTGCCTTGGCTTTCGTCGCCGCGCCGGACGGCAGCGCCTATGCCGGCCGGTTGCCGTTGGAGCAGGTTGCCGACACTCTGGCGCGGGCTGCCGGTCATTGGGGCTCTTCGGCGCAGTATTTGTTCAGGACCGTGAGCAAGCTTGAAGAGAGCGGCATCCGCGACCGGAATCTCTGGCGCATCCAGGACTTGGTTGCACGGCAGATCGCCGCTTCAACCGGTGGCGCCGATTAGGCTGATCTCTTCCTAACGGCAGGCGCGATAACCGTTTTTGCGGTTCTTGATGTCGAAATGGAAATGGTTGCGGTGGTCGTAATTGTAGCCGGGGCCGAGCACGGTGGTGAAGTACTGGCAGCCGTCGGCGCGCACATTGTTGAGGAAGCCGCGGGTGCGGAAAGCGAACAGGCCGGGCTTACGCACGTCAATGTCGTCGCCATTGTTGAGTTCGATGCTCATGACGTCGAGCGCATTTCCCTTGCCATGCTCGGACAGGACACCTTCGCCGGCAATCCTGCGGCAGGAATAGCTGGAGCCCTGGTGGATGGTCTTGACGTCGGAGAAATAGCGCCAGCGGGCGGAGGGGACGAGCTCGTTCTTCGTCCAGCCGGCAAAGGTGGCGGCCATGTCGCAGGTCAGGGTTGCCGCGGGTTTCATCTGGATGTTGCCGATGGCCGAAACCTTGACCGGATAATCGATGCCGCACTGGCCTTCATGGATCGGCGCCAGGTCGGTGTAGGCGACATCGAGACGCTTCAATTGCTGCCGGCAGTCGGTTTCGCTGGCCGGCATCTGCTCGACGGGCGACATCGGCTCGTCCATGCGCGGATAGGCGGCCTGCGTCATGTATGGATTGGAAGGGACAAGCTTCTGCATGCCGGCATATTGCGGCACGGCAGCCGTCTGCGCGCCGACGTCGACGGCTGGCTGCAGCGACAGCACACTACCGGTGTTGCAGGCGGAAAGCGCCGCCAGCGCCAGGCCGGCGGTCAGCATTGCTGCATATTTTGTCTGGCGCGCGGTGGCGAAAAACAAGGCCCGAAATTTGCCGGCCATTGGCGGAATCCCGTTGATGGATATCCGGCATTTTAACGATCAAGGGTAAAGGAAAACTCAGCGCCCGCGTTCATGCCTGCGGCCGAATTGCGGCACGCGGCCTGGATCAGCCATGCTCACTGGCAGAACGTGCCGCCATGCCGGCGCGGTTCGAGATCGAGATGGAAATGCAGGGAGTGATCAGGATCGGCGCCTGGACCGAGCACCGTCTTGAAGGGTCCACAGGCCGCCTTGCGCACGGCGTTGAGGAATTTGGCGTCCTTCTCCGGCGGCGCCGGGCCGACCTCGATCTTCTTGCCGTCCGACAGCGTGAAGCTGGCGATGTCGAGCGCGTTGCCAAAGGCGTGTTCCGACAGTTCTCGGGTGCCGTTGCGTGGCCGGCAGACAAAGGCCGATGCCTGGCCGATCGATTTCAGGTCCTCACCGAATTCGGCTTTCGCCGCCGGCTGGATGACATCGGCGGCAAAACGCGCCGTTGCCTCGGCCATTTTGCAATTGAGCTCGGTTCCGGGGCCGATGGCGACGGACTTTCCAAGGTCCTTCAGCACGATGGGATAGGGGATCGAACAGCCGATTTCGGGCTGGCTTTCCGCCTTGTGTTCTTCGAATTCGACGCCGAGCGTCTTCAGCCGTTCGCGGCAGGCGACTTCCTCGGCTGGCATTTTCTCATCGGGGAGATCGGCCGAGCGCGGATCGGGCAGCATCTTCTTCTCGTCCGCGTCCGCCGGCTTTTGCGGCGGTTGCGGGGCAACGGTGGGCGGCTGAGCCTCGGGCTCCGCGATGTCCGGTTTTGGCGTCGGCGTTGGCGCGACCGCCGGCGGTTCCGGCTCGCTTTTCGTATCGGTTGAGGGTTCGGGAACCGGCGGTTCGGGAAGTGCCTGCTTTTCCTGGCGGGATTTTTCTTCAGGGTTACGGTCGGGCGCGCCGGCGGTGTTCGGACCTTTCTTCTGCTCCCCGGTCTTTGCTGCGTCGGCCTTTGGAGTGTCCGTCGGGCGTGGCTCGGGCACCGGAATATTGGGTCCAGGCACCGGAACATCGGCAGGCAAGGGCAGCCGCAACTGCGTTTTCTGCTGTGTCTGCTTCGGCGTCACCGACCGGTGTCTTCGTGGTTTCAGGTGCTTTCCGCCTCGCTGTTTGAGGCGCTGTTCGGCTCGTGGAGTCAACGGCTGCTCTATCCTCGGCGTCAACGGCTCGTGATGCCGATGGCGATGTCTCGCCTCGGCCGGCATCATCAGCAAGGCCGTGACGGCCATGACGAACAAGATCCTGAACGTTCGGGAAAAGATAAGCGACCCCATCGCCGTCAACGGCGCCGACGCAAGGTGGTTGCCTCGGCCGCATCACGAACGGTAACCGCTCCGTTACGCACCGATCGCTTCCAGCCCTTCCTCCAGCCAGTCGGCGAGCAGCGGCATGCCAAGCAGGTATTTTGCGGTGCGCTTGTTGGCGCGTTCGCGCGCGGCCGCCAGCGCGTCCGCCCATTCGGTGGCGTCGTAGTCGCCGCGACCGACCCAGGCCAGCGCGATCAGTTCGGCTGCTTCATCGACATTGAGGTCGTTGATCAGTTCGCGCAGCTCTTCCTCGGTCAGATTCTCGGAGCTTTCCTCGGCAAGGCCGTCATGGTGATGGTTGACATGGGACTCGCCGTCGAGCTCGACCTCATGCTCGGCGCCATCGGCATAGTCTTCATTGACGGCCGCACTCAGCGCCTTGGCCTTGAGGATGAACAGGCGCACAGTGTCGGGGCCGATCGAAAGCTCCCAGTCCTTTTCAAGCCGCCGCTGCAAGGGCCGTCTCCCTCAGGTCGTTTGCCGGATGATAGCGGATTTGCGGCATCCGTCACCTGATGTTCTCCGCACGCAATTTTCCGGGATGAAACGCAAGCCGACCGGCGTTAGTGTTGCATTCTCACCCTCCAGGAGGCTTCGATGCATAAAAGAGTGCTGATCCAGGTGGCGACTGCCCTTGTCGCGCTGCAGTTCCTTGCCGTTCCAGTGTTCGCCGCCGGCGGTGACAGTGGCGGCAGCGATCAGACGGTCACCCAATGCAAGAAGGGCGAAGTCTGGGACAAGAAGAAGAAAAAGTGCGTCGCACCCCAGGAGGGCATGCTCGACGACGACAGCATCTATGATGCCGGCCACGCGTTGGCGATGGCCGGGCGCTATGACGAGGCGATCGCCGTGCTCAGCCTTGCCGCCAACAAGCAGGATCCGCGCATCCTCAACTATCTCGGCTATTCGCACCGCCATTCCGGCCGCGTCACCGTCGGCCTCGGCTATTACGAGGAGGCGCTGCGCATCGATCCGAACTACACGCTGGTGCGCGAATATCTCGGCGAGGCGCATCTGCAGATCGGTGATCTGGCCGGGGCCCGGCAACAGCTGATGGAAATCGAGAAGCGGACCGGCAAGGGTTCGCGCGAATATGGCATGCTGGCCGAGCAGATCGACCATTTCATGAGAAGCTGAAAAGATCCCAGGGCTTTACCAAGCGGCCGCGAGCGATCGCGGCCGCTTTTTGTTGCCCCCAGCCTCATTCACCGCCTTGGCTGATGAAAACGGGGATGATTTTAGCAAAACCGATTTTTGGGCGTGAAAAACCCGCTGACATTGCTATATTCAGGGAAATTGCGGTGAAACGGTTCCGTTAGCCC
Organism: Mesorhizobium sp. WSM4809; assembly: GCF_055811655.1. NCBI lineage: Bacteria > Pseudomonadati > Pseudomonadota > Alphaproteobacteria > Hyphomicrobiales > Phyllobacteriaceae > Mesorhizobium > Mesorhizobium sp. WSM4809. The sequence continues at coordinate 45,937 of NZ_JBVVQW010000002.1, read as the reverse complement.
GAGGCTGCCGGACCCGTTTTCTTTTTGTACCCATCGACAAGGCTTTCCCCGAAACGCGGGGGTGGCAGCAGGAAAGGTCAGGCATCATGAACAAGGTCCCGATGACAGGCGAGGGGTTCGCGTCATTGAAGGAAGAACTGCGCTGGCGCCAGCAGGAAGAGCGGCCGCGCATCATCGAGGCGATCTCCGAAGCGCGCTCGCATGGCGACCTGTCCGAAAATGCAGAATATCATGCCGCCAAAGAGGCGCAGAGCCTCAACGAGGGCCGCGTCAACGAGCTTGAAGATTATATCGCGCGGGCTGAAGTGATCGACGTCAGCAAGCTCAGCGGCGACAAGATCAAGTTCGGCGCCACCGTGGTGCTGGTCGACGAGGACACCGAGGAAAAGAAGACTTACCGGATCGTCGGCGACCAGGAGGCGGACGTGAAGTCCGGCCGCATCTCGATCTCCTCGCCGATCGCGCGTGCGCTCATCGGCAAGGAAGTCGGCGACGCCATCGAAGTCAATGCGCCCGGCGGTGCCAGGGGATATGAGATCGTCCAGGTGCAGTTCATCTAGGGGATTTGAGGGGGGCGCGGCTGCGATTTTTAAGCTGAGGTTTGCGCCGCCCCTCATCGCCCTGCCGGGCATTTCTCCTCGTATAGTGACGGGGAGAAAGATGCTCTCATCGACGATTTCGCCGATTTTCAACGTAGCAGAATAGACGCTGGCCTTGCGTTCAGCTCTCTTCTCCCCGTCGTTATACGGGGAGAAGGTGCCGGCAGGCGGATGAGGGGCAGCGCCAGCCTTTCCGATTGACGTCAATTCTTGCCAGCGTTGGCCTTGCCAAGGACCTGGAGTCCCGCCAGCCTCTCTGCCTCCGCCACCACCTCCGCCGGCATCACACGCTTCCCGGGCACTGCCAAAAGCGTCGACGCATATTGCCCGCGCGGACCCGTCAACCCGGGCTCGGTCGCCAGGAACACCGCAACCGTTGGCAGGCCGAAGGCGCTGGCGAGATGGGTCAGCCCGGTGTCGGCGCCGATGACCAGTTCCGAGCGGCCGATGAACGCAGCGATGTCGGCCAGCGGTGACTTTGGCACCACAACTGTCGATGGCACTGCCTTGGCAATGGCTTCGGCCACGGCCTTCTCGCGCTCGTTCGACCAGGTCGTGACCGGCGTTATCCCCCGCTCAATCAGGAGGCGCGCGGTTTCAATCCAGTCTTCGGCCGGCCATTTCTTGTCTTCGCGGCTGGTGCCGTGCAGCAGGAAGGCGGTTTTTCCGGCGATGCCCGCCAGAGTGCCGACGGGCGGCACGATGCCGGAGTCCAGGGTCGAAAGATCGGGCTGATAGCCGAGCGCCAGCCCGAACAGCCGCCGTATCCGTTCGATGGCGTGCAGGTCGCGCGGCACGGGATAAGTGGCATCGTAGAACAGCGTCGCAGAAGGTTCGCGCGCGCTCGAACGGTCGAAGCCGGCAATGGGGGCGCCGGCCTGCCTTGCCACCAGAGCCGATTTCAGGAGGCCTTGCGCATCGATGACGAGGTCGTAACGGCAATGGCGCAAGGTGCGGCGCAGGGCGGCCGCCTCGCGCCAGGTGCCGCTATCGAGCAGCGCCTTGCGCCAGCGCCGGATCGCCACCGTGTGGATCCGATCGATCGCCGGGTGAAGCGTGGCGATACCGGCAAATGCCTCTTCGACGCACCAGTCGAAGGACAGGTCCGGGCGGTTGCGACGAGCATCCTCGACGGCCGGAAAGGTGTGGATGACATCGCCCATCGACGACGTCTTGACGATCAGCACCTTCATGCCGCGGCCGGGATGTCCAGCAGCCGGTCCGCCGCTGCTGCGACCTGGCCGACTTCAAGCGTCTTCAGGCAGTTGAGGTGGCCGAGCGGGCAGACCTTCTGGTGGCAGGGCGAGCACGACAGGCCAAGCCAGACCAACTCGCGGCGTTCGCCCAGCGGCGGCGTGTTCTCAGGCGAGGTCGAGCCGTAGACGGCGACGATCGGCGTGCCGACGGCGGCCGCGACATGCATCAGCCCGCTGTCGTTGGACACGGCCAGCCTCGCGGCTGATATCAGGTCGATGGCGTCCTCCAGCCGCGTCTGTCCGGCGAGATCGACGAGGCCGGGGGCCAGGGCCGCGATCTCCGCCGTCACGCCGCGGTCGTTCTTCGAGCCGAACAGAGCGACCTTCAAGCCTTTGCCCATGAAATCGCGGGCAAGTCCGGCATAGCTTTCGCTGGGCCAGCGCTTGGCCGGGCCGAATTCCGCACCGGGCATCAGGGCCACGAATTTCTGCGGCGCCAGGCCGAAACGGCCGAGCAGGTCGACCTGGTTTTTCGTGTCCACGCTAAGCCGTGGCGCCCGGAAAGTGCCGCCCTGGGCGAGACCGAAATAGGCCTGCGCTGTGCGTCGTTTCACGTCATCGGGCAGCGGCACAATGTCGGTCAACAGGCCGTAACGCATCTCGCGTAAATTGCCGACACGGCGCGGAATACGGGCAAAGAACGGGATCAGCGCCGACTTCCAGCTGCCCGGCAGGATATAGGCCATGTCGTAGCGGCCGCGCAGCAGCCGGCCGAAGCGGCGGCGATGGGTGAATTCGAGCGCGCCGGGTTTGAGCGGAAAGTCGATCTGCTGGCGGATTTCGGGCATGCGCTTGACCAGCGGCGCGGCCCAGGCCGGCGCCAGCACATCGACAGCGGCGTTGGGATGCAACTCCTTCAGCGCCGAAAACAGGCACTGCGCCATCACCATGTCGCCCACCCAGCGTGGGCCGATCACGAGGATCGTTGGGCTTTCAGCCATTCGACATAGTCTCTGACACCGGTTTCCACTGTCCGGAATTGGCCGTTATAACCGGCCGCGTGCAAACGGGACATATCAGCTTGCGTAAAGCTCTGGTAGCTGCCCTTGAGATGGTCGGGAAAGGGGATGAATTCAATCTCTCCTTTCCCCAACGTGTCTATCACCGTTTCGGCTATGGCGCGGAAGGGCTGGGCACGGCCGGTGCCGCAATTGAAGATGCCGCTTGAGCCCCGTTTCCACAGCCACAGATTGACGTCAGCGACATCGCCGACATGGATGAAGTCACGGCTTTGTTCGCCGGGTCCGAACCCGTCATAGGCGCCGAACAGTTTCGGGTTCTCGCCTCGCTCGACCTGGTTGAACAGATGGAAGGCGACGGAGGCCATGGCGCCCTTGTGCGCCTCGCGCGGGCCATAGACGTTGAAGTAGCGCAAGCCCACGACCGGTGAATGGTCGGTATCGAAGGCGGTGCGCCCGGCGAACACGGTTCGCCTGACGTAGTCGTCGAACAGCTTCTTGGAATAGGCGTATACGTTGAGCGGCCGCTCGAGCGCGGGATCCTCGCGAAACTCCGAGCCGCCGCCATAGACGGAAGCCGAGGAGGCATAAAGGAAAGGCACGCGCAACGCCTGGCTTGCATGCAGCAGCCGTTTCGAGAAGGCGTAATTCACCTCCATCATGAATTTGCCGTTCCATTCGGTGGTGGTCGAGCAGGCGCCCTGGTGGAACACCGCCTCGATGCGGCCGAGCGAGCCGGCCTCCATGCGGTCCAGGAAATCGTTCTTGTCGAGATAGTCGGCGATCTTGAGATCGGCAAGATTGGCGATCTTGTGACCGTCGGTAAGGTCGTCGACGACGAGGATGTCGTCATGCCCTTCGGCATTCAGCGCGGCGACGATGTTGGAGCCGATCATGCCGGCGCCGCCCGTGACGATGATCATGAAGGGCCTCTGGTTGCTTGCGATTCCGGTCCTTATAGGGGAGGCTAGGCGGGCTGTCGACAAAGCCAGGTGCATGCGCCTGTCCTGCCACTTTTATGCGCTTGTCTGTTTTGTCTGTTTTGTCTATTATGGACAAAACAGGGTATCCCATGAAAAACTATCCATCGACCGATCTGAAACAGAATCTTGGAGATGTGCTTGCAGCTGCCAGCCAGCAGCCGGTCTCCATCACTCGCCACAACAAGCCGAGATACGTCCTGATGAGCATCGAGGCCTACGAAGCGCGCTTCGGCAACGACAGCCGCCGCGTCTACGCTGCGGAGGATGCCCCGACCGAACATGTCGAGATGCTCGAGGAGTACGCCGCGGAATTGGACCGTGATTAAACCCGCCGCTGCGGACGTCTGGCGATATCCATATCTTTGGCATCGCCAACACGGAGACGGCGAGACCGAAGGCCGGAAGTCACGGCCTGTGGCCTTTGTGGCTGTCCTTCCTGGGAAAGCCGGCGGTACGAACCTCTTCATCCTTGCAATCACTTCCACGCAGCCGGGCCGTGATCGCGTTGCCGTTAGCATCCCGGAAATTGAACGCCACCGTGCGGGCCTCGACCCTATGCCCCTTTGGGTCATGGTCGATGAGTACAATCATGATATCCTGGAAGCGTCGGCCTATTTCGAGCCGGGTGCGCGAATCGGCGCGTTCAGCCCGTCATTTCACAAGAAAATTATGTTCGCTTTTACTGCGGTTGTCCGCACGGGTCAGTCCAAAGCCATCCCGCGCGCGGACTGAATCGATAGAACAGAGCACGATCGTGAGGGACCAAAAATGCCATCGACCGAACTGCTCATCGCGTTTTTCGCCACCACGGCGATTTTCGCCTACATTCCAGGCCCGGCCATGCTCTATGCCGCCGCGCAGACGATGGCGCGCGGCCGCTGGTCCGGCCTGACGGCGGCACTTGGCATCCATCTGGGCGGCTACGTGCATGTTTTCGCAGCGGCTGCCGGGCTGTCGGTGCTGTTTCATGCCGTGCCGACGCTCTACCTGGCGGTCAAGCTGGTCGGCGCGCTCTATCTGATCTGGCTTGGCGTCGCACTGTTTCGCAAGCGTGCGGACGGCGATGCGGCGCTGCCTGCGATCGAGCGTAAATCGGCGCGGCGCGCCTTTTTCGAGAGCATCACCGTCGAGGTGCTCAATCCGAAGACAGCGATCTTCTTCATGGCGTTCCTGCCGCAATTCATCGACGCCTCGGCGGCGTTTCCGGTCTGGCTGCAGTTCGTCGTGCTCGGCACGATCGTCAATCTGATGTTCTCTTCGGCCGATATCGTCTGTGTGTTCCTGGCGGGCGCCGTGATCGGCCGTTTGCGGCGTTCGAGCCGCGCACAGCGGCTGATGCAACGGGCGGGAGGGGCTGTGCTGGTCGGGCTGGGCGTCCATGTCGCCCTGCAGAAGAGCTGACCGCCCGAGCCTGCCGGGATCATGCCCTGCCGTTGCGCTGCGTGAATTTGCGGTATATCGGCTTTCGCCATGAACGATCCGACCAGTCGATTGATGAGCACTTATGAGATTGAAATCGGCCTTTTCCCTGTGTTGCCAGTGACATGATCAAGCACAATCCGCCTTCTCCCGAACCGTTGCACCGCGCCATTGCGCGGTTCGGCCAGGCCACAGTGCTGGTGGTCGGCGACTTCATCCTCGATCGTTTCGTCAACGGCGTCATCGAGCGGATCTCGCCGGAGGCGCCGATACCGGTGCTGCACGGGCGCGGCGAGACCTCGACCATGGGCGGCGCCGGCAATGTCGTGGCCAACATCGTTTCGCTCGGCGCTGCCGCTATTCCCGTCTCGGTCATAGGCACCGATGTGGCAGGCGATAGCCTGGTGCGGATGCTCGGCGAGCTTGGCGCCGATACGGCGGGCCTCGCGCAGGAGCGTGGTCGCATGACCTCGTCCAAAAGCCGCTTCAGCGCGCTCAACCAGCAGGTGCTGCGTTTCGACGAAGAGGAGATCAAGCCGCTCGGCGCTGCGGAGCGAGCCGGCCTGATCCGGCATTTCCGCGCCGCGCTGGCGCACGCCGACATCGTCATCCTGTCCGATTACGGCAAGGGCATCCTGCTCGACGGCGTCGCCGGCGACTTGATCGCCATCTGCCGCGAGGCTGGAAAGCCGGTGCTGGTCGACCCGAAGGGCCGCGATTATGCGCGCTATGCCGGGGCGACCGCCATTACCCCCAACCGCAAGGAACTCGGCGAGGCCGCCGGCCATGCGGTGTTCGCCGATGACGAGATCGTGGCTGCCGCACGCGAGCTGATTTCGGCACATGGTTTCGATTTCGTGGTCGCGACGCGCAGCGAAAAGGGCATGAGCGTGGTCGGCCCCGACGAGGCGCGCCACATCGCCACCCAGGCGCGCGAAGTGTTCGACGTTTCGGGCGCCGGCGACACGGTGATCGCGAGCTTCGCGCTGGCGCTGGCCGTGGGCGCCGATACGGTCATGGCCGCTTCGATCGCCAATGCCGCTGGTGGCGTCGTGGTGGGAAAACGCGGCACCGCGCGGCTGACGGTCGAGGAACTCACCGGCGCGCTGTTCCGTTCGCATGGGCCGACGGCCCACAAGGACGCCATCCTCGACGCCACGTCGGCCGCGCGCATGGTGGCGGCGTGGAAGGAAGAGGGCCTGAGCGTCGGCTTCACCAATGGCTGCTTCGACATCCTGCATGCCGGCCATGTCAGCTTGCTGCACGCGGCGCGCAGCCAATGCGACCGGCTGGTGCTCGGCCTCAACAGCGATGCTTCGGTGCGGCGACTGAAGGGCGCCGGGCGCCCGGTCAACGACCAGCACGACCGCGCCTGCGTGCTGGCAGCACTTGCCTCGGTCGATGCGGTCGTGGTGTTCGAGGAAGATACGCCGCTGGCGCTGATCGAAGCGCTGCTGCCCGACATACTGGTCAAGGGGGCCGATTACACGGTCGACACCGTGGTCGGCGCCGATGTGGTGCAGAAGGCCGGCGGACGCGTCGTGCTGGTCGATCTGGTCGCCGGAAAAAGCACCACCAACACCATTGGCAAATTGCGCGCCGGCGGCACCACAAACTGAGGGTTTCATGTCCGAGTTGAACGATTACCTTGTCCGCTCCGTGGCTGCCATATCAGCCATGGTCGAACGGGACCTGACCGGTGAGATGGAGCGGGCAGCGAGCGCCGTGGTGACTGCGCTTTCGTCGGGGAAAGCTTTGCTCATCGCCGGCAATGGCGGCTCGGCCAGCGACGCCATCCACATTGCCGGCGAACTGGTCGGCCGCTTTCTCAAGGAGCGCAAGGCCTACAATGTCATCGCGCTGCCGGCCAATGCAGCGGTGCTGACCGCCTGGGGCAACGACTATGGCTTCGACACGGTGTTTTCGCGCCAGGTCGAGGCGCATGGCGCTGCCGGCGGCGTGCTCCTGGCGATCTCGACCAGCGGCAATTCGCCGAGCATCCTTGCCGCCGCCGAACAGGCGCGGAGGATGGACATGACGGTGATCGGCATGACCGGCGACACCGGCGGCAAGCTGAAGCCTCTGTCCGATATCCTGCTCAACGTGCCGTCGACCTCGACGCCGATCATCCAGCAGGGGCATCTGTGCCTTTACCATCATTTGTGCGAGGTGGTCGAAGCGCGCCTCAGCAATGGCTGATTCCACGACCTCTGGCCGCTTTCCGCTGGCGGAGCCGGGCCTATGGGTCGAGCGGGTCGGCTCAAGGGTGTTCGCCGCCGGCTCGCCGGCGCTGTTCCTCGATCGCGACGGCACCATCAATGTCGATACGGGCTATCCGGATGATCCTGCCGAAATGGTGCTGCGCGCGGACATAGCCGCGGTGATAGCCGCCGCCAACCGGGCTGGCATTCCGGTCATCATCGTCACCAACCAGTCGGGCATCGCGCGTGGCTATTTCGGCTGGGGCGATTTCGCTGCCGTCAATTGCCGCGTGCTCGAGCTGCTGCGCGCCGACAATGCGTTCGTCGATATGGTCGTCGCCTGCGCCTATCACGAAGCTGGCTCCGGTGTGCTTGCGGTTGCCGATCATCCGATGCGCAAGCCCAATCCGGGCATGCTGCTGGAGGCGGCAAGGCGCCTCGGGCTCGATCTGCGGCGTTCGCTGATCGTCGGCGACAAGGAGGCCGACATGGAGGCGGGACAACGCGCCGGCCTCGCGCGGGGCTGGCTGGTAGACGGGCAAGCGGCTGTCCGATCGGGCTTCACAATTCGGCCTTGGTGCGAGCGCGCGGATTTCGACGGCCTGATCGCCGCAATAGGTGCACTTGGCGCCGCCTCGGGCGCGCCGTAACGGCTTACGTCCGGTCTTTGTCTCGCCAGGCTTCATAAAGCTTGGCCTCTGTCGCGAACGAATACAGCATCACCAGCATCGAATAGACGAACCCGTGCCGGCCGCACAGGAAGTAGCGCTTGGCCAGGTAGAACTTCAGGAAGTTGCCGAGAGGCGACAGCACCAGTCTTATCAGGCCGGGCTTCTTGGCTCGTTCGACAAGCGTGGCAACCTTGAGGCTGGAGTAGGTGTTGGCCCTTGCCAGATCCTCGGCAATAGTCATTTCGCGGCGATGCAGCAGCACGCCATTTTCTATCGTGCCGGTTTCGCCTGGCACCTCGAACGACTCATGGACCCGCAGATTGAGGTCCATCGTGGCCTTGTCGCGGCGGAAAAGACGCAGCAGCCTGTTGTGAAGCACCCAGCGGTGCGCATAGCCATAGCCCTTCAGCTTGTCGCGGCGTCTGATGTACCATCCGTCGAAGGCGTCATTCCCAAGCTGGGTCACATTCGTGATTGACTGCCTGAGCACGTCGTCGATGGCCTCGTCGGCTTCAATCGAAAGGCACCATGGTTGCGTGGCCTGATCGAGCGCGAATTGCCGCTGACGAGGAAAGCCCGGCCAATCGTTGTGAAAAAGCCTTATCGGGTAGCCTTTGGCGATGTACCCATTGACGACGTCCAGAGTGCTGTCCGTCGAGCCCGAATCGACGACGATGATCTCGGCGCAGAAATCGACGCTTTCCAGGCACTCGCCGATCATGTCGGCCTCGTTCATGCAGATGACCAGCGCCGAAACCGGGCTAGAAAATCGAGTCATCGTCCCACCCCACGGCACACTGTTCTCGGAATTGGGCTGCCCTGCGCCCCTGTTTACGCAATCCCGAAAGCGCTATGCGCTTTACCCGGGAAAACCGTTACATACTTTTTCTGGAATTGCTCTAGGAAACCAACAAGACGGCTGCGGCAGAAATTCCGGCTTCACAGGAGAGCTATCGAACGCCAAAGCGGCGCTGATATGGCGAGGCCTTCAAGCGACATCGGCGAAAGCTCGTTGCGGTTCAACCCGCTCAAGGCTGTGCGAACGAGACCAGCCCTTCGTCCTTGACCCGGCGGATGGTGAGCGCTGTGCGCACCGTGTCGACATTCGGGGTCGAGGTCAGTTCCTCGATGACGAAGCTCTGGAAGGCGCCAAGGTCGCTCGCCACGCAATGCAGCAGGAAATCGGATTCGCCCGACACCATCCAGGCGTCGCGTACGATCGGCCAGCCGCGGGTGCGCTCGGCAAAGATGCGCAGCTCGGCATCGGCCTGATGATGCAGGCCGACCAGGCAGAAGGCAACGACATCGAGGCCGAGCGCTGGTGCATTGAGCAAGGCACGGTAGCCACGGATGATGCCGGCTTCCTCCAGGCGCTTGACGCGGCGCAGGCATGGCGGCGCCGAAATGCCGACGCGGTTCGACAGTTCGACATTGGTCATGCGGCCGTCGCCCTGCAATTCGCGCAGGATCTTCCAGTCGATGGCGTCGAGGTCGGCCTTGAGGGGCATGTGGGCTCTCGATCATGAGGGGTAATACGCAAGAATCTTGCGTGATTTTGTAATTAAACGACTTCGCTGTCCATTCCATCCTTCGCCCGGAATATTTCGCGGGATCAGCGGCCGACAGGTGCGACAAAGCTTTCCGGGGACGAACTCCAACTTGCCTTGCTGGCGTCGTGGGCAACACTTACATTACGCGCGACAATGATCATGCCGCAATTGCCGGCAGCCCTCCGCAGAGGCTTTAGATGACCACCAAGCACGCGCCCGTTCTCATCATCGGTTCCGGCCCGGCCGGCTATACGGCGGCGGTCTATGCCGCCCGCGCCATGCTGAAGCCGATGCTGGTCGCCGGCCTGCAGCAGGGCGGGCAGTTGATGATCACCACCGATGTCGAAAACTATCCCGGCTTCGCCGACCCGATCCAGGGTCCGTGGCTGATGGAGCAGATGCTGAAACAGGCCGAGCATGTCGGCACCGACATCATCAACGACATCATCACCGAGGTCGACCTCAACGTGCGACCGTTCCGCGCCAAGGGCGATTCCGGCACGACCTATACCGCCGACGCGCTGATCATCGCCACCGGCGCGCAAGCGAAATGGCTGGGCATCCCGACCGAGCAGGACTTCATGGGTTTTGGAGTCTCGGCCTGCGCCACCTGCGACGGTTTCTTCTACAGGGGCAAGGATGTCGCGGTGGTCGGTGGCGGCAATTCCGCGGTGGAAGAGGCGCTCTATCTGTCCAATCTCGCCAGGAGCGTGACGGTCATCCACAGGCGCAGCGATTTTCGCGCTGAACGTATTCTGCGCGAGCGGCTTCTGAAGAAGGACAATGTCCGCGTCATCTGGGACACGATCGTCGATGAGATCACCGGTCGACCCGGCAAGACGCCGCTGCCGCCCTCGGTCGAGGGGCTGAAGCTCAAGCATGCGGTGACCGGCGAGGTGTCGCACCTCAAGATCGACGGCGTGTTCGTGGCCATCGGCCATGCGCCGGCGGTTGAACTGTTCGCCGGCAAGCTCAAGCAGAAGCCGAACGGCTATCTGTGGACAGCGCCGGATTCGACCCGCACCGATGTGCCGGGCGTGTTCGCGGCCGGCGATGTGACCGACGATATCTACCGCCAGGCGGTGACGGCAGCGGGGCTCGGCTGCATGGCCGCGCTCGAGGCGGAGAAGTATCTGGCCGGCATCGAAGTGCATCGCGAAGCGGCCGAGTAGAGAGTTCAGAGAGCGGCTTAGAAACGCCGTGTAAAAGCCTGATTTTTCATTCAGACGCCAAAACAGAACGAGGGGAATCATGGCGTTGGACTGGGACAAGCTACGCGTGTTTCACGCTGCGGCGGAGGCGGGGTCGTTTACCCATGCGGCCGAGACATTGCATCTGTCGCAATCGGCGATCTCGCGGCAGGTCAGCGCGCTCGAGCATGATGTCGGCGTGCCGCTGTTCAACCGCCACGCCCGCGGGCTGGTGCTGACCGAGCAAGGTGAGATGCTGTTTCGCACGGCGCATGACGTGCTGATGAAGCTGGAGACCATCAAGTCCCGGCTGACCGAGACCAAGGATCGCCCGTCGGGCGTGCTGCGGGTGACAACGACGGTGGGGCTGGGCGCCGGCTGGCTGACCGAGCGGGTGCAGGAATTCATCGAACTCTATCCCGAAATCAGCCTGCAGTTGATCCTCGCCAACGAGGAGCTGGATCTCACCATGCGCCAGGCCGATTGCGCCATCCGGCTGCGCCAGCCGCAGCAGCCGGACCTGATCCAGCGCCGCCTGTTCACCGTGCATTTCCACCTCTACGCGGCCCCATCCTATGTCGCCAAGCACGGCAAGCCGTCTTCCGTCGCCGAGCTGAAGGCCCATCGCATCGTCACCTTCGGCGTGCCGGTGCCGTCGCATCTGTCGGAGCTGAACTGGCTGGAAACGGTCGGTGATTTCGAAGGCGGACAAAGGGTGCCGACGCTGCAGATCAACGACATATTGTCGATCAAGCGGGCGGTGCAGGGCGGTGCCGGCATCGCCATGCTGCCCGACTATGTGATCAGCAAGGACTCCGATCTGGTGCAGCTGCTGCCGGAGACCGAGGTGCCGTCTTTCGACACCTATTTCGCCTATCCCGACGCGATGAAGAACCAGGCCAAGCTGCATGTGTTCCGGGACTTCATCATCGCCAAAGCCCGAAGCTGGTCCTTCTGATTTTCGTTTTCACGCCCTGCGGGATTATCCCCGCCAGGGCATCAGCCGAGGCAGCCAGCCGGGCACGTTGCGGCGGTAGGTCTCGTATTCGGCGCCATAACGGCGGCTAAGCGTCGGCTCTTCATAGAGCCTGACGAAGGCGCCCATGGAGACAGCGCTGACGGCGGCATAGGCGACCAGCGCCCAGCTCGAGAACAGCAGCGCCTGGCCGAGGATGATCGACAGCACGGCGACATACATCGGGTTGCGGACATGGCGGTAGATGCCGCCTATCACCAGCCTCTCGGTCGGGGCGACCGGTGCGGGTGTGCCCAGGCCCTCAAGCGCAAAATGGCCGAAGGCATGCAGGAGTGCCGCGCCCGCGGCAACGATCAGAAGCCCGCCAACAGGGGCAAAGCCCGGCAGGCCCGACCAGGGCAAGCCCCAGCGATCGGTCAACAGCCAGGGCACCAGCCCGGCAACCACGCACGGCGCCGCGATGAAGAAGGCCGCACTGCCGGCGATCGCCGAAAACCTCCGCATTGGCTGCTTGCTCCGCGATTGCCTTAGAAATGCACGCCTGCTGCCCGCTTCCACATCATTGCCCAGTTTTGGCATTTCGAGCCGGAAGCCAGCCGAGATTAGCGATTCTGTAGTTGCAATTGCCCGATTCAGCGCTCCATTTCGACGATTTTGCTGGTCCTATTGGCTTCTGGAATGGGTTAGACCACAGCCTGCGTCTTTTTGCATGTGTGTGTTGCAAAATAGATGCTTGTTTCTTGGGCATGATGAGCACATATATAGATCATCTCCTGGGCGCGTTCTCCTCCCATTAGCGCCCTCGAGTGTTCCCCTCTGGAGGTTAGCCTTAACAGGCACTCCAATCAAACTCAGCCGGATCTTCATTGATCCGGCTTTTTTGTTGCCTGTACCCTGCTGGGCCGGCCAAAAATTCCATCACAATTGCCACGTAACGGTGACATGTAACCTCTGGTAACATATCCCGGACGCCCGCGACCTGCTATGTAGATCATAGGACGCGGTGTGGTTCGGACGGGAGATGGGGGCATCACTCGTACGGCCCGGGCTCAGGCGGCTACCGCGTCCGAACCGTTTTTCCGCCGAACTCGGCGGTACCAAATGCGGCGGACCTGACGTTTTACCTCCCAAGGAAACGGTCCGCGAACAAAACGACGTCCGGTCCCCGCCGGACGTCGTTTTCTTTTGTTCCCCCGAATCAGGTTCGAGAGGAACGCCACGCCATCAGGCAGCCTTGCCGTTGGTGTTCATGGCGTCGTCGGCCAGACGGCCGGTGAGTTCGGCCATGTGGTCGAAGACGGCACGATAGCTGGCAACGCCCGCGGTCGCCGAGCGCAACTCGATGATCAGGTCGCCGATCTCGGCTTGCGGCATGGTTGCCTCGACGACATCCCATCCCGGCCAGTCGGGTCGCGCGTCGTAGCCGAGGATCTGGCCGCGCCGCTGCGGGATGAGAGCGATGATCTTCGAGGTGGCGTCGGAGGGGGTGACGATCTCGACCTTCATCACGGGCTCCAGGAGCACCGGCAAGCACGCGGCCATGCCTTCCTTCATCGCCAGCCTGGCCGCCATCTGGAAAGCCATGTCGGAGGAATCGACCGCATGATAGGAGCCGTCCGACAGGTTGACTGCGACATCCACGACCGGAAAGCCCAGCGGCCCGGATTTCAGATAGTCGCGGACCCCGGTCTCGACCGACTGGATGTAGGTCTTGGGCACGACGCCGCCGGTGATGGTGTCGGTGAACTGGAAGCCGGAACCGCGCGGCAGCGGCTTGATCTCGATCACCACGTCGCCGAACTGGCCATGGCCGCCGGACTGTTTCTTGTGACGGCCGCGCTGCTGCGCCGATTTGCGGATCGTCTCGCGATAGGGCACCGCCGGCGGATGACCTTCGACCGGTATCTGGTTCTTGCCTTCCAGCCGCTCGCGCACCACGCGCAGATGCATCTCGCCATGGCCCGACAGCACGGTTTCGGCCGAGTCCTGATTGTGGCGCAGGCTGAGCGAGGGGTCCTCCTCGGCCAGCCGCTGGATGGCAGCCGACATCTTCACTTCGTCCTTGCGCTCCTTGGGGCGGAGCGCGAAGGCGAAGACCGGCTGCGGCGGCTCGAACTGGACGAGCGGCTTGATGCCGCCCTTGGCCGAGCTCAGCGTCTGGCCGGTCTTGACCTCGTCCAGCTTGCCCAGTGCCACCGTGTCGCCGACCTTGGCGATGGAGAGCTTGGACTGGTCCTTGCCGAGCATCCGGTAGATGCCGGAAACCTTGGCCGTGTCGCCGCCGGGCAGCCAGAGTTCGGAACCGTCGACGACCTGACCGGAGAGGATGCGCGACACCGACAGCTTGCCGCCATGCGAGGTGTGGATGGTTTTCATCACCTGGACCAGGGTAGCCGCGCCGTCGGGTGCACCGAGCCGTTTGCGGGTCGCCTCGATGTCGGGTGCGTCGTGGCGGATCGCCTTCAGGAGGCGCAGCACGCCGTTGCCTTTTTCGGCGGTGCCGATCAGCACCGGGATCACCGCACCGTCACGCAGGTCGGCGGCGAGGTCGTCGAAGATCGCATCCTTGGGCGGCTCGATCTCCTCGAGCAGTTGTTCCATCAACTGGTCATCATGGTCGGCCAGCGTCTCCAGCATCGAGAAACGCGCTTCGAGCTCGCGCGCCTTGTCGTCGCCGGGAATCTGCGCCACCTCGCTTTCGGCATATTCGCGATAGATGTAGGCGCGCTCCAGCGCCAGGTCGATCGAACCAATGACGACACCGTCCTTGCGCAGCGGAATCTGGCGCAGCAGCAACGGCACGGCACTGGCCGGCTGCAGCATCTTCAGCGTGTCGCGCACGCCGGTGATTGCCTTGTCGACCTTGTTGAGGAACAGAATGCGCGGCACTCCGAGATCGTCGAGCTTGCGCATGATCAGTTGCAGGGCAGGGATCTTCTTTTCATCGGCCTCGGCTACGACGACCGCGAGGTCGCAGGCGGCCAGCACCGGTTCGGCCTCGAAAGAGAATTCGATGGAACCGGGACAGTCGACGAAGGTGATCTGCTCGCCCATGAATTCGGTCGTGGCGACCGTCGCCTCGACGCTCATGGCGTGGGCGCGCGCCTCGGGCGAATGATCCGAAACGGTGTTACCTGATGAAACGGGATTTTGTCGGGGAATTGAGCCCGTACGGGCCAATATGGCTTCGAGAAGTGTCGTCTTACCGCTTGCGAAGGGACCGACTATGGCAATGCATTTCGGTCCCGTGCGTCGTCCTCCGGCGCGAGTACCCATGACTGACCTCCACTCAGGCGTTTCCCGTAGGACCGACTGGCATGTATGGTTCAGGCTTGGTCAATCGGTCCTGAGCGGCGGCCGGCCTGTTCGACCGTCGCGGGCGGGTTCTTTTCAAGTGCCACCTGCCCAAAGCCATCGTCCCACTTGTTTGCCGGCAGGGCAAGAAAAATAGAAACCCTTTGCTCGGCAGTGGACCGTGCGGATCATATGCTGGGCTGGCAGCGGGAAGCTGTTGCACGTCGACCGATATCGGCCGAAACTGAAAACAGGCGACCCATCGCCCGCTGTTTGAAGGACCATCGACCCATGAAGATCATTGCCTGCGGCAGCGTGCCGACCGTCATCGCGCCGGAAAAATACTTCACCGGCCGGGTGCTGCAGACGCCGATCATCGAGAAAGAGGCGCCGGCGCGGCTGCGGGCCACGCTGGTCAGCTTCGAGCCGGGCGCGCGCACCCACTGGCATACGCATCCGCTTGGCCAGACGCTGTACGTGACGGTGGGCGCCGGGTTTGCCCAGACGTGGGGCGGCCCGATCCAGGAGATCAGGGCCGGCGACGTCATCTCGTTCGCGCCTGGCGAAAAACACTGGCATGGCGCGGCGCCCAAATCGGCGATGACGCATATCGCGATGCAGGAGGCGCTCGACGATGTCCATGTCGATTGGCTGGAGGGGGTCACCGACGAGCAGTTTGGCGGCCGAGACACCTAACCGGCGGAGGGCAGGCTTCCTGCCGCAGCGATCGTCGCGCCAGCTGCAAAACCGCTGGCATTTAAACCACTCTGACGCCCAGAAAATTCAGCCTCCGCCGGGCGCCTTCCCACGCCCTGATGCTGACATCGTTGAGATAGCAGTCCATCAAGACCCTGCAGCCGACCAAAATCTCGATCGGTTGTCCGGCAAAACCATTGCGCCCGGCCGCCCAAAAAAATTGTGTATTGTTCCGTCGTCAAAGCCATTTTCTCCGAAATCGGAGACCCCCCCTACGTCCCCTTCAAACCAACGCTGAAAATCGACAAGGGTGCTGTTGCTTCGGTAATCTCGTCCCACGGCTTGATCGCCTGAAAAGGTGCCAAAAACGACATCGGTCGCCTGAAGGACTCTGGTGTGGCTGTAGCCGATTTCGTCACGCATCCACCTGTACCTTGTGTCGTAGGTGGAGACGAATTCCGCAAACAAGTCGAGCCGGCCGGTCTTCTTGGGAGTGTAGGTAAACCAGATGCCGCTTTCGAGCATGGCGTGCAGGTAATCTCTATCGCCGGCGCTGTTGTTTTCGAAAAATACCAAGCCGCCCAAATCCGGCGCTCCATCCCACTCGTAAGATTCGTCTCGCAGAATGCGTCCGTCCCCGGTCCGGTTGAACCAGCTGTATTTGTAGTTACCGAAGGTGCCAGGCCAAAAATGGAAATACTCATAGGGATCGCCTTGCAGTTGCCGCGTTTCCATCGGCATCGCCCCATCTTTGCGGCGCGGCAAGACAACCATTTCGGAGCGATCGAAACTGTTGCCTAGAATTCGCTTTCGATCGTTGCGATCGGCAAAGCGTTTCAGTTTTGCCCTGGTCCATTTTTCAGTTTCCTCGGTCCAGTAACAGCCCGACTGTGCTTTCAGGTAATCAATTTTTGCCTCGCCAAGAGCGGAGATCTGGCCCTCGTCGTTAGGGTCCGACTGCTTGAAATAGTTCATTGATGTGGCTGTCTGCTCGGCAAATGAAACACTGAGCGCCTGCTTGAACCGCTCGGTATTTTCAGTGCCCGGCCCGGACACTATGAATTCGCCGTCGTGATTGTTTGATGGATTGCCGCCTTTGGCCATGATGCATCTCCCTTCCGAGGCTTCATGGTTGATCGAATGCGGCCGGCTTCCTCGTCGTCATATGACGATGGTCCGCGGGTTCGCTGCGCACGTTTCCCGGATTGTAAGCTGATTTCGCGCGTCTGGCTCGCACGCCATGCCGGCCGGCAACGTCCCTCGGAGCCACTTCGGCTTTGACTGTAGCACCTGCATGGCCTCTAACTCACGTCTGGATATAGCCATGTCAAAGCACCGTCTGCCCCTGGTCGCCGCTATCTATCTTGGTTCGTTCGTGGCTCTGCTCGACGTCAGTATCGTCAATGTCGCGCTGCCGACCATCCAGCAGGCGTTGCAAACCGATTTCGGCGGCCTGCAATGGGTGGTCGACGCCTACACGCTGTGCCTGTCCGCCTTCATGCTGTCGTCCGGCCTGATCGGCGACCGCTATGGCCGCAAGCGCTCGTGGCTGGCCGGCGTCGGCATCTTCGTGGCCGGCTCGCTGATCTGCGCCGTCGCGCCCAATCTGCCGGTTCTGCTGGCCGGCCGGGTGGTACAGGGCATCGCCGGCTCGCTGCTCATTCCAGGCGCGCTGTCGATCCTGACGCAGGCCTTTCCCGATGCGCGCCAGCGCGCTGGCGTCATTGGCGGCTGGGCGTCGTTCGCCGCCATCTCTCTGCTCGTTGGTCCCGTCCTCGGTGGCATCCTGGTCGAGACCGTCGGCTGGCAAAGCATCTTCCTGATCAACCTGCCGCTGGGCTTGATCACGATCGCGCTCGGTGCTGTTTCGATCAACGAGACGGCGCATCCCGAACATGCCCATCTCGACCTCGTCGGCCTGGCTCTCAGCATCCTTTGGCTGGGGGCGCTGACCTTCGGCCTGATCTCGGCCGGCGAGAATGGCTGGGGCGAGCCAAGGACGGTCGCGGCGCTGGTCGCCGGCGTCGTCGGCCTGGCTGCTTTCCTCGGCTTCGAGGCGCGCACTGCACGCCCGATGCTGCCGCTTGGCCTGTTCCGCGATGTCCGCTTTGCCGTCGCCAATGTCGCTTCGTTCGCGCTCGGCTTCACCTCCTATTCCAGCGTCTTCTTCTTCTCGATGTTCCTGCAGCAGGTGCAGGGCTGGTCGCCGACGCAGACCGGCCTGCGCATGGCGCCGGCCTTCATCGTCCAGATCGTGGTGTCGCCATGGATCGGCAGGCTGAGCGCCCGCTATGGTCACTCTGCGCTGATGACCATCGGCTATGTTGCTATCGGCCTGTCCATGCTCGGCATGTGCTGGGCCGGCCCTTCGACGTCCTACGCGATGCTGTGCCTTCTGTTCGCCATTGGCGGCCTCGGCAACGCGCTTGCAATCCCGACCGGCAGCGCTGCCGCCATGTCCTATGCGCCGCGCGAACGCTCGGGCATGGTGTCGGCGGTCATCAATGCCACCCGCCAGAGCGGCCTTGCCATCGGCATCGCCTTGCTCGGCGCCTTGATGAGCATGCGGGCAACCAACCTTTTGACCGGGTATCTCGGCGATGCCGGTGTCGCCAACGCGGAAGCGGTCGCCCGTGCTGCGATTTCACGGCATGATTTCGCAACCGATGCGGCGATGGGCGAAAGCGGCGTGCATGAACTCTATGCTGCCGCCTATGCCGGCGGCTTCCACGCCGCGATGCTGACGGCAGCGATCGGCGCGTTCCTCACCGCCGCATTGCTGGTTGCCGTGCTGGCGCCGGCCGAGGCGCGCTCGGCCAAAGAGACCAAGCACGAGGCGTGAGGCTGACGGCCCATTAAAAAACCCGGCGGTGAAGCCGGGTTTTTGCGTTCATAGTGCGTCGGTCAGGTCAGCGAAGCCGTAAAACGCTGGATCCGTGTGCAGGCTTGTTCCAGAAGCGTCTCCGAGGTCGCGTAGGAGATGCGGAAGTTGGGCCCGAGGCCGAAGGCCGAGCCGAACACCACCGCGACGCCCTCGGCTTCGAGCAGTTCCGAGCAGAAGGTCTCGTCGGTGTCGATCAGCCTGCCAGCCTTGGTCTTCTTGCCGATCAGCTGGGCGCAGGAAGGATAGACATAGAAGGCGCCTTCCGGCGACGGACAGGTGATGCCGCGCGCCTGGTTGAGCATCGACACGACAAGGTCGCGCCTGCCTTGAAAGATCGCCTTGTTTTTGGCGATGAAATCCTGCGGGCCATTCAGCGCCTCGACGGATGCCCATTGCGCAATGGTGCAGGCGCCCGATGTCTGCTGACCCTGGATCATGTCCATCGCCTTGATCAGTTGAACCGGACCCGCCGCATAACCGATGCGCCAGCCGGTCATTGCATAGGCTTTCGACACGCCATTCATGGTCAGCGTGCGCTCGTAGAGCTTAGGCTCGACCTCGGCGATGGTCCTGAAGACGAAATCGCCATAGGTCAGGTGCTCGTACATGTCGTCGGTCAGCGTCCAGACATGCGGATGCTTCAACAGCACGTCGGCCAGCGCGCGCAGTTCGGCCTCGGTATAGGCGGCACCCGAGGGGTTCGACGGCGAGTTCATCAGCAGCCATTTGGTCTTCGGCGTGATCGCCTTTTCCAGCACGGAAGCGGTCAGCTTGAAGCCATTGTCGATCGAGGTGTCGGCAAACACGGAGGTGCCGCCGCAGATGGCCACCATCTCGGGGTAGCTGACCCAATAGGGGCGAGGAATGATGACCTCGTCGCCGGCGTTCAGCGTCGCCATGAAGGCGTTGAACAGGATCTGCTTGCCGCCGGTGCCGACTATGGTCTGCTCGGGCTTGTAGTCGAGATTGTTCTCGCGCTTGAACTTTTTTGCGATCGCCTCGCGCAGCGGCACGATACCCGAAACCGGCGGATACTTGGTTTCGCCACGGCGGATCGCCTCGATTGCCGCATTCTTGATGTTGTCTGGCGTGTCGAAATCCGGTTCGCCGGCGCCGAGCCCGATAATGTCACGGCCGGCATTTTTCAGCTCGCGCGCTTTCTGCGTGACCGCGATGGTGGCGGAAGGCTTCACGCGGGAAAGGGTGTCGGCAAGAAAGGCCATGAGCTTGACGTCTCCATGGAAGATCGGCGCGGCCAGGAGCGACCGCGGCGCTTCTCATGTCGCATGATTTCGCGCAACGCAAGCATTGTCGGCTGATCCAGGTCTCAAGGAGCTGTGATCGGGACCCGGGGTCGGCAACAATAAATTCATTAACGAGCGGTAGAGGCTTGAGTGGCAGGATGGCAGACCAATTGCGGAGCGAGGAACCGTGTCGCGCAGCGTCGGGCTTGCCCACATCATCCGTCAGGACGACGGCACCTCCACCGGTGTCTGGGGTATCTACACGCTGCAAAGCGCCTTCCAGCCGATCTTCGCTTTCAAGGAAGGCAAGCTGTCAGTGGTCGCGTTCGAAGGGCTGATCCGACCGTTCCGCGACGGCGAGCCGCAATCGCCGATGAATTTCTTCTCGACCTGTCCGGCCGCCGACCGGCTGCATATCGAGGCGCTGACCAGGACGCTGCATCTTCTCAACGCCGGTGCCTGCCTGCCGCGGGAAGCATCGATCTTCGTCAATTTCGACCCGTCAGTGTTCACCGAACGCGCCGTTGCCGACGCTGCCTTGCGCGAAATGCGGCTCGTGCTGCACGAGGCCGGCATCGACCCGCGTCGCGTCGTCTGCGAGGTGACCGAGCAGCGGTCGGCGTCGCAGGAAGCCTTGCACGGCTTCGTCGCGGCACTGAGGGCCAACGGTTTTCGCATCGCCGTCGACGATTATGGCGCCGACGATTCCGACATCAATCGGGTCAAGGAATTGAAGCCGGATATCGTCAAGTTCGATGCCTACTGGATCACGCAGCTGATGGAGTCCGGCGCCGGCTTTGCGTTGCTGACCACCATGGTGAAGAACTTCGAGGAGCAAGGTATCCATACGGTGTTCGAAGGCATCGAGGAGGGCTGGCAACTGGAGCTCGCCGAGAAATCGGGTGCGTCGATGGTGCAGGGTTTCGTGCTGGCGCGGCCCGAATTGGCGCCGACCAGCTTTGGCGTCTTCGACAAGGCCAGGCAGGCGCCTGCCGCTGCTGCCGTCGACACGGCTGCTCCTGCCGCGGCAATGCCTTCGGCGCGGCCGGTCAAGGCCTTCGGGCGCCGGGTGGCGACATGAGAGACGATCGGCGGCGCAATGTCGGCGATGCGATCCAGGTCGACGAAGTCGGCATCGAATACGGCATCTATGGCGAGTTCCGGCTGCGTAGCGCCTATCAGCCGATTTTCGCGCCGCGCGGCCGGTCGCTTCACGCGGTGGCGGCCGAAGCCCTGATCGAGCCGCACCGTGCCGGCCGCCCCGGCGCGCCGAAGGTGTTCTTTGAAAGCGTTGCGGTCTCGGACCGGCTGTTTGTGGAAACCATGTGCCGGGCGCTGCATCTGAGGAATTTCCGCAACATCGGCGTCGACGGGCTCGACCTGTTCTTCAACTACAACCCGTTGATCAACGACCATGCCGGGCGGGCACTGCCCGAAATTCGCCTGATGACCAGGCATCTCGGCGAGTTCGGCCTGGCGCCGGCCATGCTGGTCTGCGAAATCACCGAACAGGCGGCGGACGATGCGCTTCTCGTGCGGCTGGTGCGCGAGATGCGGCGCGACGGCATCCGCATCGCCATCGACGATTTCGGCACCGGGCACTCGACCGAGGAGCGGGTGAGCCTGCTCAAGCCCGACATCGTCAAGATCGACGGCACCTGGTTCGCGGAGTTCTGCCGCCACGCTGCCGCCGAACGGTTCTTCCGCCCGCTGGTTTCCAGCCTGCATGACCGCGGCGCCAAGGTGCTGGTCGAAGGCATCGAGCAGCCCACCCATCTGCGCGTCGCGCTCGAAGGCGGCGTCGACCTGCTGCAGGGTTTTCTCCTTGCCCGTCCGGCCTTGGCCGGCACGGTATTCGAGGAGAAACCGCTGGTCATCGATGCGCTGCTGGGCCGGGACAGCAAGGTCGTGCCCCTCTTTGGCTAGGGCATGTCGATATTCAGGTGATGCCGGCCTGCAAACGGCGGCTTCCTGCGCTTCCCTAGTTCTACTGCCACGCAGTAGAACTGAGCTCACGTACTTAAGTACGCTCCGCTCCGGTTCTCGGAACCCACCGTTTTCGGCTCGGCCTGACCTGAATCTCGACATGCCCTTCAACGGCCTCAGATTTTCGGCGATTCACACATCAGCGGCGCTGATCGTCGTACCAAAACAAATCATTGGTTGAGACCGCCGCCGCTGCGATAATCGCGCGGAGACAGTGCTCCGGGGAACAGCCATGATACTTTACGGCATGATCGACAGCGGCAATTGTTACAAGCCGCGCCTGCTGATGGCCAAGCTTGGCCTTGGCTTTACCAATGTCGAAGTGAGTTCGCACACCGGCGATACGCGCAAAGCCGACTTTGTCGCCAAGAATCCGAACGCCATGGTGCCGCTGCTCGAGTTCGACGATGGCCGGCGGCTGGCCGAATCCAACGCCATCCTGCTCTATCTCGCCGAAGGCACACGCTTCCTGCCGGCGGACAGGTATGAGCGTGGGCTTGCCTATCAATGGCTGTTCTTCGAGCAATACAGCCACGAGCCTTACATCGCCGTGCGCAAGGCGCTGCTGACCTTCCCCGAACGTGCTGGGGATGCGACCCCGGAGCGGCTGGCGGTGACGCTGGAGCGCGGCAACAAGGCGCTCGGCGTGATGAACAGGCATCTGGAAAACAATGCCTTCTTCGCCGGCAGCGCGCTCAGCGTCGCCGACATCGCGCTCTATGCCTATACGCATACGGCGGAGCAGGGCGGCTTCCAGCTCGACGCCTATCCGGCGGTGGCGGCCTGGCTTGGCCGAGTGGAAGCGGATCCGGGGCATGTGCTGATCGGGTGGATGGGGTAGTTTGTCCCGCGCCAGGTGGGCGGATGGGTAGCTACTTCAAGAGATGATCATAGTCCGCATGGGTGCCGATCCAGAACCAGATCACATCATCGTTGGTGCGGGTGGCAACAGCCCGGTAATTGTCGTCAACTCGCGCAGACCAGTAGCGTCCGACCTGTTTGAAATGCAGCGAGGGATCAAAAGGGTGGGAGCGGAGTCTTTCAAAACGCCTGTCCGCTTTTGCTCTGATCGCCGATGGCAGTTTTTCGTAAGCCTCCCAGAACGATGGGGAGGCGACGTGATTCACAGAGGCCGCGTCCGACCAGCGCGATGGTCCGTCAGTGCCTGTTCGGCAAGCTTATCCAATCGGCCGGCCTTCGCATCGGCCTCGATCTGCCGATCCCACATATCCTCCCGAAGCGCTTCGAACCAGGCAGCAAACGCCTTCAGTTCTTCAGGGCTCAGTTCCGCAACGGATTTTTCAATTTGCTCAAGCTTGGTCATGGCCGAATGATACCACTACTAGGCTAAAAGTACCACCGGTGGGACTGTAGCGCCCGTTGCAGCACCTAACCCCAGACAGCAAAAAGGCGGGATAAATCCCGCCTTCCATGCTTGGTAGCCTGATCGGGAGGGTCCGGTCCGGGCTGGCAGCTATCTGCTGATCCAGCTTGTCGGGTCTTTCCGCTCCAGCGCGCTTCTCGCGCGACTGTCAGTACATCCGTGACTTGCCGCGCGCCCCGAGCTCTCGCCCGGCGCGCGCTATCGCAAAATCAGGCTGCCTTGCTCAGAGATCCAGCGGACGACTTGCCAGTGCGGCGGTCCTGCTCGATCTCGAAGTTGATCTTCTGGCCTTCGACCAGGGTCGACAGTCCAGCACGCTCGACAGCGGAGATGTGGACGAAAACGTCCGCGCCGCCCGCGTCAGGCTGAATGAAGCCGAAGCCCTTGGTGGCGTTGAACCACTTGACCGTTCCAGTTGCCATTTAGATAGTCCTTCACATTTGCTTTAGATTGACCGGACCGAGGTCCAGCCGGTGTGCATCGAGATTTTGGAGATAGACGTCAGCAAACGCGATTATCGCGAGGCCCGGATCGATCGGCCGAAATATCAATGGAAGGCATATAGGCTGCTTTCGCACGAAAAACAAGACTGCGTGAGAAAGCCGTGATGAGGGCGCCGCCCAATGGCCGCCCCAATCGCGTGAGAGCGTCGCGATGATCGGAGCCTGTGGGCGCTCGATCCACACCCGCTTGGGAGGGGATTTTGGGGGAGAGGACCATGAAAATCATTCTGCTTGCCGCCTGCCTGACGCTTGTCGCCGCTCAGGCGCAGGCGATCTCGCGCTACGACCCGACGCGTATGAGCTGCGGCAAGGTTCAGGGGACGATCGCCCGGCAAGGGGCGGTCATCCTGCGCTACCAGTCGAAGCGGGTGCCGGGACTGCCGCTCTACGACCGCTATGTGCAGAGCCAGCGATTCTGCAGCATGGGCGAGGTGAGGACACGGGCCTACGTGCCGAGCGCCGACACAAAGTCCTGCCCGGTCTACAACTGCAAGCGGCCGGACAATGACCGGCATTTCCGCCGGCGGTTCTTCCACAACAACTAGGCACCTGCCTACAACAATTAGGCACCTGCGTACATCAAAACCCGAACGACACCTGCGCTGGTGGCGGGGGGCCGACGCGCACGCCTTCCATGGCCAGCATCTTCTCCTTGGTGATCGATCCGCCGGGCGCCGAGAAGCCGCCGATCTTGCCGCCGGCGGCAAGGATGCGATGGCAAGGGATGACCAGCGGCACCGGATTGGCGCCAAGGGCGGCCCCGGTTTCGCGGGCGAGGCCGGCATGGCCGGCGGTTTTGGCCAGCTCACCATAGGTGGTTGTTTTGCCGAAGGAGAGTTTTCGCGCCGCGTCGTAAATGGCGAGGCGGAAATCGTCGACGCCGTCGAGATCGACCGGCACGGCGGAGAAATCGATGTCCTCGCCCGCCGCATAGGCCTTGATCGCCGCGATCAGCTCGACCACCCATGGCGGCTGCGCCGTGGCACTGGAAACGCCGCCATGGCGCAGCAGGCGTCGCTCCACCGCTTCGGGGCTGCGTTCGGGCAGGCAGAGCCGGATCAGGCCCTTTTCGCTCCAGGCAATGCCCATGAAACCGATCACTGTTTCTAACACTGCGTGGCCGGCCGTGATCGAAGCTGTCGTGACCATGATGCGTTCCTTCCCGCAAAGTGGCGAAATCCGGGATTCGTCCCGGTACATATGCGGAACAATATGGCATCACCGCCTGCGTCTCGCCACCCGAAAACCACCTGAGCGCCCCGATTGCCCGGCCTGAATCGCTGGTGTAAGGAATTTCTTAACAACCCGACAAACCGGACCCGAGCGCGGCTTGCCAGCAAAACTCAACCTTATCGCGATCGGCGTGATCCTGGCCGCCGTCGGCATCAGCGGCTGCACGTCGACCTCGCAGATGAAGCCCGCGCCTGCTCTCACCGAAACAGCGACCGTCGCCGGCACTGACGCCGGTTTCACCGTGCCGCTGCCGGAGACGGTTTCGGTGCTGCCGGAATCATCAGGAATCGCCCCCGTTCAGGCGGCCGAGCTGCCGCTCGATCCCGCCGCACAGCCGGCTGCCGCGACCGCCGCTTTTGCCGGATCGACACCGGCGGCACCAGCCGTGCCCGCGGTCATGGCCGCCAATGCCTGGCAGGCGCCGCCGCCGGCAGATGCGAGCAAGCCGGTCAAGGCGGCCGAGACCTATACGACCGCGGGGCTGGTCGTGCCGGCAACCGCCAAGGGCGATCGTATGCCCGGCGTCCAGCAGGTCGCCTATGTCGTGCCGCAGAACCCGGCGGCCCTGGTCCAGTTCCCGGCAGGGCCCGTGCAAGAAGAACACGCGACCGGCGTGCGTGGCGATGTCGAGCGGCTGATCGAGAAATACGCCGTGATCTATCAGGTGCCGGTGGATCTGGTGCGCCATGTCGTCAACCGCGAGAGCACCTTCAACCCGAAAGCCTACAACAACGGCCATTGGGGGCTGATGCAGATCAAACACGCGACGGCGCGCGGCATGGGCTATGACGGGCCGGCCAAGGGCCTGTTCGATGCCGAAACCAATCTGAAATACGCGGTGAAATATCTGCGCGGCGCCTGGCTGGTGGCCGGCGGCAACGCCAAGAAGGCCGACTGGCTCTACCAGACCGGCTATTATTACGACGCCAAGCGCAAGGGCCTGCTCGAGGCGACCGGCCTTGGCCGCGACCGCCAGCGCCGTCGCCTGCAGCCCGACGCCTGAGCGCGATGCCTGAACCGCGCCCGCCGGCTCTCAACGACATCCGGCTGCGCAAAATCCTCGACGAGACGCTGGTTCCGCCGCACTGGCCCGACGGCTTTGTCATGCGCAGCTTCGAGCCCGGTGATGCGCTGCCCCTGCATGCGCTGTTGACCGAAGTGTTCGACGACGGCGCCGACGGTCCGTTCGACGAGTGGTGGCCGCGCATCGCCGACGATCCCGAATTCGACCCGGCACTGTGCTTTCTCGTCATCGACGCCAAGGGCCGGCTGGCGGCAGCGGCACTGTGCTGGACCCGCGCCTTCGTCAAGGATCTAGCCGTTCATCCGGAGGCTCGCGGCAAGGGCGTTGCCGAAGCGCTGATGTGGCACGCCTTCGCCGTTTTTCGCGAACGCGGCGCCGATCATGTCGACCTCAAGACCAACACGGTCGAGAATCCCGCCGCCGTCCGGCTCTATGAGCGGCTGGGCATGATGCCTGTCGCCTGGGAAGGCTAGGGTGTGCTGATATTCAGGTGATGCCGGCCTGCAAATGATGGCTTCCTGCGCTTCCGGTGCTCACGTACCCAAAAATACGCTCCGCTCCGGTTCTCGGAAACCACCATTTTCGACTCGGCCTGACCTGAATCTCAACACCCCCTGATGGGTGTCGCCTCACGCAGGAACGGCGCGATTTGGGAACCCAAAAGCGCCGCTTCGCATTCAATGGGAGGTGAGGGCCTGACAAGCTGCCGGCGGGTGGGAGGATTTTCCGCGGCCGGCTGCGGAGGGACATTCACCATTATGAAACTCTCTCGCGCATTCCTGGCGCTCGGCGTCACTGCCATTCTGGCTGGCACGCCGGCGCGGGCCGTCGAGCTGTCGATGGTGTCGGGCGATACCGGCGACGGCATCAAGGTGCTGCGCGAGATCCTCGACCGTTACGAGAAAGACAGCGGCAACAAGGTCAGCATCGTCGTCATGCCGACGTCCGGGACCGACCAGTTCGGCCAATACCGGCTTTGGCTCGCCGCGGGAAACAGTGACATCGACGTCTACCAGACGGACGTGATCTGGGCACCGCAGCTCGCCAGCCAGCTGGTGGATCTGACGGCAGCGACCAAGGACGTCGTGGCCGAGCATTTCCCATCGATCATCCAGTCACAGACCGTCAACGGCAAGCTCGTCGCCTTGCCGATCTTCACCGATGCGCCGGCGCTCTACTACCGCAAGGATCTCCTCGACAAATATGGCGCCAAGGTGCCGGCCACCTGGAAGGAACTGGCGGACACCGCCAGGCTGGTCATGGACAAGGAGCGTGCGGCCGGCAATCGGGATATCTGGGGCTTCGTCTTCCAGGGCAACGCCTATGAAGGGCTGACCTGCGACGCGCTCGAATGGGTGATGTCGAATGGCGGCGGCCAGATCATCGAGCCGGACGGCGCCATCTCCGTCAACAACAGTCAAGCGGCGGCGGCGCTCGACATGGCCAAGGGCTGGGTCGGGACGATCGCGCCGCCCGGCGTGCTCGCCTACCAGGAAGAGGAATCGCGCGGCGTGTGGCAGACCGGCAATGCGGTGTTCATGCGCAACTGGCCCTATGCCTACGCGCTCGGCAACGGCGAGGGCTCGCCGATCAAGGGCAAGTTCGACGTGGCGCCGCTGCCGGCCGGCACGGGCGAGGGCGCCCGACCGGTCGCGACCCTGGGCGGCTGGAATCTCGCCGTCTCCAAATATTCGAAGCATCCGGATGCCGCGATCGAGCTGGTCAAGTTCATCGCTTCGCCCGCGATGCAGAAATACCGCGCGCTGAAGACGTCCAACCTGCCGACCATCCAGGCGCTGTATGACGATGCCGACATTGCCAGGGAGCAGCCGATTATTCCGCGCTGGAAGGAGATATTTCTCAATGCGGTGCCGCGCCCGTCGGCCGCGGCCAGGATCAAATACAACGAGGCCTCGAGCCAGTTCTGGAACGCCGTTCACAACACGCTGTCGGGCGACGGCACCGCCGCCGACAATCTGGGCGACCTCGAAGCGATGCTGACCAAGCTGAAGGGCCGAGGCTGGTGACGCGACGATGCCGGGGCACACGCCCGGCGGGACCGCAACGAGCGGGAGCGAAATGACAGGAATGGAACCGGAAACAGCCAGGGCCGCGCACTCGCCATTGACGGCACAACGCGTTCGCTCGGCGTGGCTTTTCCTGGCGCCGATGCTTCTGGTGCTCGCCGCGGCGGCCGGCTGGCCGCTTGCCCGCACGGTTTATTTCAGCTTGACCGACGCCTCGCTGGCCGACCTCGACGCGCGCCAATGGGTCGGCTTCGGCAATTATTTCTCGGTGCTGCACATGCCGAGCGGCCGGACCCTCTATGACGGGCTGCTCGTCGATCCGGTCTGGTGGCGTGCCGTCTGGAACACGGTTCGTTTCACGGTGATTTCGGTGACCTGCGAAATCATCCTCGGCACGATCGTTGCCCTGGTTCTCAATGCCGAATTCAGAGGCCGCGGCGTCGTCAGGGCAGCGATCCTGATCCCCTGGGCGATCCCGACGATCGTCTCGGCGAAGATGTGGCAATGGATGCTCAACGACCAGTTCGGCATCATCAATGTCGTGCTGCTCAACCTCGGCCTGATCAGCACCAAGATCGCCTGGACGGCCGACGCCGACACGGCGATGGCGGCCGTCCTCATCGTCGATATCTGGAAGTCGACACCATTCATGACGCTGCTCATCCTGGCTGCGCTGCAGATGCTGCCGAGGGAGATCATCGAGGTCGCCAGGCTCGACGGCGCCAACCCCTGGCAGATCTTCTGGCGGGTGACCTTGCCGCTCATCCGCCCGGCGCTGATGGTGGCCGTGATCTTCCGCGCGCTCGATGCGCTGCGCATCTTCGACCTGATCTATGTGCTGACGCCCAACAATGTGCACACCAAGTCGATGTCGGTGTTCGCCCGCGAGAACCTGTTCGAGTTCGACAAGTTCGCCTATGGCTCCGCCGCCTCGACCTTGCTTTTCCTGATCCTCGCTCTGCTCACCATCGTCACCATCCGCATCGGCCGGATCAGCCTGGACGGAGGCCGCTGACATGTGGATCGTGAAGCGCACGGCCTTTTACCTGCTGGTCGCGGTCATCGTCTTCGTCGCCGTGTTTCCGTTCTATTACGCCATCGTCACCAGCCTGAAATCGGGGACCGACCTGTTCCGGGCCGATCTGTGGCCGACGACGATCAGCCTCGCCAACTACCGGAATGTGCTGACCGAAGGCAGCTTCGTGCGCAACTTGCTGAACTCGCTGTTCGTCTCCGGCGCGGTGGTTGCCCTTTCGCTGTTGCTCGGCGTCACATCGGCCTATGCGCTGGCGCGCATTCGATTCCGCGGCCGCTCGGCCCTGCTGTTCATCATCCTGTCGGTTTCGATGTTCCCGCAGGTGGCGCTGCTGGCCGGGCTGTTCGAACTGGTCCGCATGTTCGGCCTCTACAATTCGCTGTTCGCGCTGATCTTCTCCTACATGATCTTCACCTTGCCGTTCACCGTCTGGGTGCTCACCACCTTCGTCCGCGACCTGCCGGTCGAGGTCGAGGAGGCGGCAATCCTAGACGGCGCGACGCCGTGGCTCATCATCACCCGGGTCTTCCTGCCGCTGATGTGGCCGGCGCTGGCAACCACCGGCCTGCTGGCCTTCATCGGCGCGTGGAACGAGTTCCTGTTTGCCCTGACCTTCACCTCCAACAACGCACAGCGGACCGTGCCGGTGGCGATCGCGCTGCTCTCCGGCAACTCGCAGTTCGAGATCCCATGGGGCAACATCATGGCCGCCTCGGTGATCGTCACGGTGCCGCTGGTGGTGCTGGTCCTGATCTTCCAGCGCAAAATCGTCTCCGGCCTCACCGCGGGCGGGGTCAAGGGGTGAGGGACGAGTCCTCAGATGTCCGGCGCGTTGCCGATCTTCTGCTTAAGCTCCAGCGCCCAGGCGCGGCCTTCGTCGCCGCCCCACAGCAGCCAGGCAATATAACCGGCCGAAGGGTTTTGCTCATTGCCGTAGTTCCTGCCGCGCTTGTCGATCTCGTGGCGGGCGAAATAGCTGACCATGCGGCGGATGGTGGAGGGCGCGAGCTTTTCCCGGTTCTTCAGCTCGGTGGCTCGGGCGACGCCGATCTCGGTGCCGCCACGGCCGAACTCGCCGCGCAGCCTGAGGCCCTTGGCGGCATTGTCGGCCACCACTTGCGGGCAGCGCAGATCGATCTCGCCGTCGTGCATGTTGTTCCCCGGATCACGCTGCCCGAACAGGTATTACGACATCTCACCATGCGCAATAAATGTCGGGACCGATCGCTGCCAAACGTCCTTGGGTCGCAGAGCAACCGCGCCGGGACGCCGGCGCCGCGACTTGAAGGAGCCGATCATGATCACCTTTCCCAATGAATCCGCCAAATACCGCACCGCGCGCGAAAAATTGCTGAAGAAGGAAATCGAGCTGCGCCGCGCCATGGAAGAGGTCGCCGAGGCCCGGCGCGCGTTGCCGCCGGGCGGGCTGATCCGCCAGGACTATGAATTCGACGCACTGGATGCCCAGGGCAAGTCCGCGAAGACAAGACTGTCGGAGCTGTTCGCGCCCGGCAAGGACAGCTTGATCCTCTACAACATGATGTTCCCGCGCCACCCGCAGGAGAAGCGCGATGTGGCGACCAGCGGCGGCACGGCGAAGCTCGCCCGGCAGGACCAGCCATGCCCCTCCTGCACGGCGCTGCTCGACCAGTTCGACGGCGCGGTCGGGCATCTCCAGGCCGCCGGCTTCAATTTCGCCGTGGTGGGCAAGACCGCGCTCGAAAACCTGGTCACGCTCGGCCGCGATAGGGGCTGGCGCAACATGCGGTTGGTCTCGTCGGCTTCCAACAGCTTCAAGCGCGACTACAATGCGGAGGCGGCCGACGGCTCACAGATCCCGCTGCTGTCGGTGTTTCACCGCGACCCCGACGGCATACGCCATTTCTGGAGTTCGGAACTGGATTTCGCGCCGACGGAGCCGGGCCAGGATCCGCGCAGCCTCGGCACCTGCGAAACGCTGTGGAACCTGATGGATTTCACGCCGGAAGGCCGCCCGAACTGGAACGAGCAGCTGCAATATGGCGAGGCGTGTTGCCACTGAAAGGCAGCTCTGGCCAGCCGCCGCGTTTCAGTTTTCGGAACATGAGTCCCATGGGCTGGCTCGAACGAGGGCATCGACGAGCGTTCGAGTCAGGCACGGAAACGGTGGGGCGATCGAGGCGATATGCGCAGGCTTCTTCCTCAAGAGCTGCAACCGGAGTGCCCAAGCGACGTTGGATTGTCCGAGGGACAATTCCAACCGGAGACATGCCATGAAGACGCTTACCATTCTGACCGCAGCAGCATTGCTTGCCGGCGCGCCGGCCTTTGCCCAGTCGAACACGACCGCCACGACCACGCCGCTCGCTACGACGACGAAGGTCGACACTTCGACCTTCATCAAGACGGTGCCGAGCGCCAATGAGTTCGAGATCGAGTCCAGCAAGCTCGCCGAGCAGAAGGCGACCGACGCCGACGTCAAGGCGTTCGCCAAACAGATGATCGCCGATCACACCAAGGCCGGCGAGGAATTCAAGGCGGCGCTTGCCCAGGGCCAGACAACCTCGGCCACCGCGCCGTCCGGTCCGGCCCTGCAGCCCAAGGAGCAGAAGATGCTCGATGAATTAAAGGGCGCCAGCGGCGATCAGTTCCAGGCCAAATACATCGAGATGCAGACCAACGCGCACAAGGAAGCCGTCGCGCTGTTCAGCGGCTATGCGCAATCCGGCGACGACCCGGCGATGAAGGAATTCGCCAAGAAAACCCTGCCGACGCTGCAGATGCACGAAAAACATGTGAAGGAACTGGCCGCCGCGCATCAGGGGTGAGGGCGGTTCAAGGCCGACGCTCTATGGCGCCCCCCTCTGTCTGGGGGCGCCGTAGAGCGCTACGGTGGCAAACCAAGCACAATAATGAGCGGCGCTCAGGTCGACCTGATCTGCTCCACCGCGGTCACCAGCAGCTCTTCCATGGCGGTGCGTATCTGGGCATCCGACTGGGCGATGCCCGCCGCGTCGAAATCGGCGCGTACCTTGCGGAAGACATCGTTGTCGCCTGCCTCTTCGAAATCCGCGTGCACGACTTCCTTGGCATAGGCGTCGGCATCCGCACCGGATTTGCCGAGCTTTTCGGCGGCCCACAGGCCGAGCAGCTTGTTGCGGCGCGCCATGGCCCTGAACTTCGTATCCTCGTCCATCGCAAACTTCTTTTCGAAGCCTTCCTGACGGTCTCTCATGCTGCTCATGGTTTGCCTCGTTCGATGTGAGTCCGATCTTCAGCCCAAGGGAAAAGCGGGCAGGGAAGGCGAGAGTGGCGTGCATGGATGTCTTTAGCAAGGCCGGATCGTTCACGCCGGCGATTGAGCGGGGTGCTTGGCGGTTCCGGTCATTTGGCCGATGTGATTTGACGTTGCCGCGCCGTGTCCTACTCTCGAATGCTGCTGGACGAACCGAGGAGACGAGTGATGCAGTCGCCTTTCAATGGAATTCGCAGCGTCGCGCTGACGGCGGCCGTGATGCTTGCCGCCGGCACCGCGGCCTATGCGCATCATGGCTGGTCGTGGACGCAGGACGGGTTTTTCGAACTCAGGGGCAAGATCACGGCCATCTATATCGGCAATCCGCACGCCACGCTGGATGTCGACGCCGAGGGCGAGGCCTGGCGGGTGGAGATGGCGCCGCCATCCCGCACGATCGCCGCCGGCTTCACGGAGGAGGTGGCCAAGGTCGGCGACGAGGTGACCGCGATCGGCAACCGTTCGCTCGAGGCGAGCGAAAAGCGCATGAAAGCGGTGCGCGTCATCGTCGGCGGCAAGACGTATGATGTCTATCCCGACCGCGTGCCGCCGGCCTAGATGACGGAGTTTTTCGCCGGCATCGAGCAACTCGCTTTGGCGCGGTGGCTGAAGGCGTCCTTCATCGCCTACCCCATCGTCAATGCGCTCCACATCATGTCGATCGGCGCGCTGTTGACCAGCGTCTTCCTCATGGACCTGAGGATCTGCGGCGCCTTCCGTTCGCTGCCTTACGCCGCGTTCGTCACGCTGCTGCGCCGCACCGCACTGAATGCGTTCGCGGGTGCGCTTGTCACCGGCTCGCTGCTGTTTTCGGTCAAGGCGGGCACCTATGCGGCGATGCCGATCTTCCTCGCCAAGATGGCACTCATCCTTCTCGCCGGCGTCAATTTTTTCACCTTCCTGCGCTTCGCCAGAGGCGGTGACGAGCCGGCCGGCAGCGCCATCCTGGCTGTGCTCTCGATACTGCTGTGGACATCCGTGCTTTTCGCCGGACGGTTCATCGGATTTCTTTAGCGCCGCATCTTCCTTCTCCCCCTGTGGGAGAAGGTGTCGCCGAAGGCGACGGATGAGGGGTGTTCCAGGGAACGCCAACGTCTCACTCCGCTGGACCACCCCTCATCCGTCTCGGCGCTATCGCGCCGATCCACCTTCTCCCACAGGCGGAGAAGGGAAGAACGGCGCTGGCGTTCCGCCCGTGCCGGGATAAGCTCCCTGCAAATGCAGGAGAGGGAGATTTGCGTGAAGAAAGAAATCATCGAAGTGCCTGTCATGTCGGCCAAGGTGCGGGCGCTTGGCCTGCCCTGCTCGACGGCTGTGAAGGCCAACGGCTTCGTCTTCATCTCGGCGACGCCGCCGGTGGACATGGTGACCGGCGAGATGGTGCGCGGCGACATCGAGGTGCAGACCGAGGCATCGCTGAAGGCGCTGAAACATTGCCTGGAAGCGGCCGGCACCTCGCTGGACAATGTGGTGATGGTGCGGATCTACGCCGTCAATTCCGGCTTCTACAACGCCATCAACCGGGTCTATGCGAAGTATTTTACGACGAACCCGCCGGCGCGGAGTTTTGTGCCAGTGGCTTCATGGCCGATGGAGTTTGATATTGAGATTGAGTGTGTGGCTGTGGCGTGAGGGGTGAGAAGCGGTCCGCGTAGCGGACGAAAAGCCAATTGCTTGGCTTTTCGAGCTTCGAACGCCCTGAGCCTGCGAAGGGCCGCAATCTCTAACATAAGTTTTTACTTGTCTTTCAAGTAAACTCGTCCTCAATTCATATTGGGGATAGGGAGGGCGAGTCATTGAACAAATTGCCGAAGAAATTCGTCGAACGTGTAGCGTCGAATCTCAAGAAATATCAACGGATCACGCTGGCTCAGCAGAAATCCGACGTGGCGGAGGCCGACACGGTTACGTTGATCAAGGACATTTTGGCCGAGGTGTTTGGCTACGACAAATATGACGAACTCACATCAGAACATCAGATCAAATCCACATACTGCGATCTTGCTATAAAGATTGGTGGAAAACTGCGGCTGCTCGTCGAAGTGAAATCAGCTGGCAGCGGGCTTGCCGACAATCATCTACGGCAAGTCATCGACTACGGGGCTCATCAAGGCATTCACTGGGTGATCCTGACCAATGCGGTCGAATGGCGGCTGGTCCGTATCTACGTGGCAAATCAGATCAGCCACGAAGAAGTTTGTCGCATTGTCCTTGCCGACATGAATCCCAAGAATGAGGATCATCTGCAGTGCCTCTTCCTGTTTGCTAAGGAAGGGCTGACGACGGATGCAATGGATGCCTTTCATCAGCAGGCCCAGCTGTTTAACAAGTTTACCGTTTCCGCGATCATCCGTTCCGAGGCAGTGATTTCGGTGGTGCGCAGGGAAATCCGTAAGCTCTTTCCAGACATCAAGGTCGGCAACGAGAACCTATCGCTGCTCATCGAAAATGAGGTGATCAAGCGTGACACGGTTGAAGGCGACAAGGCGAAAGAAGCTGTGGCCAGGATGCGTAAAGCATTAAACAAGCTGGAGAGAGCGAAGAACAAAGTTGCGAAAGCAGTTGTTGTCGATGTCTCGAACTGACTGCCGGTTTTCTGTTTACAATTAAAACAGAAATCGTGGTGTCCAGGCTTAAGCGATGCCACAGCACGCAGCCTCGGCGGGACAGCGCCCCCCTCTGGCCTGCCGGCATCTTCTCCCCGTTGAACGGGGAGAAGAGAGCTAATCACCTAAGCAAAATACTCCTGCAGCGGCCTCACTTCGAGGCTCCCCGCCTTCAGCGCAGCAATCGCCTCGGCCACAGCCGCTGCACCCGACAGCGTCGTGTAATACGGCACTTTCTGCATCAGCGTCGCGCGGCGCAGCGACTTGGAGTCCGACACCGCTTTCTGGCCATCGGTCGTGTTGAAGACGATCTGCACCTGGCGGTTGCGGATGGCGTCTTCGATGTGGGGGCGGCCTTCCAGCACCTTGTTTATTTTCTCGGCGACGACGCCGTTTTCGGCGAGGAAGCGGGCGGTGCCTGAGGTCGCCAGCACCTTGAAGCCGAGGCCGGCGAGGCGCTTGACCGCCGGCAATATGCCTTTCTTGTCCTCGTCGCGCACCGAGACGAACAGCGTGCCGGAGCGGGGCAGGTCGACGCCGGCGCCGAGCTGGCTCTTGGCGAAGGCGAGCGCGAAGTCGCGGTCGAGGCCCATGACCTCGCCGGTCGAGCGCATTTCCGGACCGAGCAATATGTCGACGCCGGGGAAGCGGGCGAAGGGGAAGACGGCTTCCTTGACCGCGATGTGGCCGGGGTTCCTGGGGTCGGGCATGGCGCCGTAATGGGCGAAGGCGTCTTCCAGTTTCTCGCCGGCCATGATGCGGGCGGCAATTTTCGCAATGGGCCGCCCGATGGTCTTGGCGACGAAGGGCACGGTGCGTGACGCCCGCGGGTTGACCTCCAGCACATAGACCGTGCCGTCCTTGATCGCGTACTGCACGTTCATCAGCCCGCCGACATTGAGCGCACGCGCAAGCGCTGCCGTCTGGCGCTCCAGCTCGTCGACCAGCTCGGAAGGCAGCGAGTGCACCGGCAGCGAGCAGGCGCTGTCGCCCGAATGGATGCCGGCCTCTTCGATGTGTTCCAGAATGCCGGAGACGAAGGTCGACTTGCCGTCGCAGAGGCAGTCGACATCGACCTCGATGGCGCCTGACAGGTAGGTGTCGAACAGCAGCGGGTTCTTGCCCAAGAGCGTGTTGATCTGGCCGGTCTTGTCGTTGGGGTATTTCTGCTTGATGTCTTCCGGCACCAGGCCGGGCACGGTGTCGAGCAGATAGGTCTGCAGCATGCCCTCGTCATGGATGATCTGCATGGCGCGGCCGCCGAGCACATAGGAGGGGCGCACCACCAGCGGGAAGCCGAGCTCGCCGGCGACAAGGCGGGCCTGCTCGACCGAATAGGCGATGCCGTTCTTCGGCTGGCTGAGGCCGAGCTTGTGCAGCAGCTTCTGGAAGCGGTCGCGGTCTTCGGCGAGATCGATCATGTCGGGCGAGGTGCCGAGGATCGGGATGCCGGCCTTCTCCAGCGCATCGGCGAGCTTCAGCGGCGTCTGGCCGCCGAACTGGACGATGACGCCGACCAGTTCGCCCGAGGCCTGCTCGGCGCGCAGGATCTCCAGCACGTCTTCGGCCGTCAGCGGCTCGAAATAGAGCCGGTCTGAGGTGTCGTAGTCGGTCGAGACCGTCTCCGGGTTGCAGTTGATCATGATCGCTTCATAGCCGGCGTCGCGCAGTGCAAAGGCGGCGTGGCAGCAGCAATAGTCGAACTCGATGCCCTGGCCGATGCGGTTCGGACCGCCGCCGAGGATGACGACCTTCTTGCGCGACGAGACCTGTGCCTCGTTGGCCAGCGCGCCGGCAAACGGCACTTCATAGGTCGAGTACATGTAGGCGGTCGGCGAGGCGAACTCGGCCGCACATGTGTCGATGCGCTTATAAACAGGATGAACGTCGAGCTTTTCGCGAGCTTTCTGAATCACTTCGGCGTCGGTCTTCGTCAGCGACGCGAGGCGGGCATCGGAGAAGCCCATGGCCTTCAGCATGCGCAGATTGACGGCATCCTCGGGAATGCCGTGCTCGCGGATGCGGGCTTCCATGGCGACGATGCCGGCGATCTGTTCGAGGAACCACGGGTCGATCTTGCACATGGCGTGCACGTCTTCCAGCGAGGTGCCCATGCGGATCGCCTGCGCCACCATGCGCAGCCGGTCGGGCGTCGGCGTGCCCAGGGCTGCGCGAATGGCGTTGCGGTCGTCGGCATGGTTGGCGGAACCAAGACCGGGGATTTCGATCTCGTCCAAACCAGTGAGGCCGGTTTCAAGTCCACGCAGCGCCTTCTGCAGCGATTCCTGGAAGGTGCGGCCGATGGCCATGACTTCGCCGACCGACTTCATGGCGGTGGTCAGCACCGGCTCGGCGCCGGGGAATTTTTCGAAGGCAAAGCGCGGGATTTTTGTCACCACGTAATCGATGCTCGGTTCGAAGGACGCCGGCGTGGCGCCCCCGGTGATGTCGTTCTCCAGCTCGTCCAGCGTGTAGCCGACGGCGAGTTTTGCCGCGATCTTGGCGATCGGGAAACCGGTCGCCTTGGAGGCCAGAGCGGACGAGCGCGAGACGCGCGGGTTCATCTCGATGACCACCAGGCGGCCATCGGCCGGGTTGACGGCGAACTGCACGTTGGAGCCGCCGGTCTCGACGCCGATCTCGCGCAGCACCGCGATCGAGGCGTTGCGCATCATCTGGTATTCTTTGTCGGTCAGCGTCAGGGCAGGGGCGACGGTGATCGAGTCGCCGGTGTGCACGCCCATCGGGTCGATGTTCTCGATCGAGCAGACGATGATGCAATTGTCCGCTCTGTCGCGAACGACCTCCATCTCGTACTCCTTCCAGCCGAGCACGCTTTCCTCGATCAGCACTTCGGTGGTCGGCGAGGCGTCGAGGCCGGACTGGACGATCTCGTAGAATTCGGCGCGGTTATAGGCGATGCCGCCGCCGGTGCCGCCCATGGTGAAGGACGGGCGGATGATGGCGGGCAGGCCGACATGGTCGAGCGCTTGTGCTGCGATCGCCATGCCATGGCTGATGTAGCGCTGCTTGCGGTCGCCTTCGCCGAGGTTCCAGCGGGTTTCCAGCGCGTCGAGCGCGGCGTCGAGATCGGCAGGCGCCTCGGCCTTGACGGCGGCGCGCTCGGCCTCATGCGTTTTGCGGTCAGTGTTCTTGACGTCGGTGGCGTTGGCCAGCATCGACTTCGGCGTTTCCAGCCCGATCTTCTTCATCGCCTCGCGAAACAGCGCGCGGTCCTCGGCCTTGTCGATGGCCGTGGCGTCGGCGCCGATCATCTCGACATTGTAGCGCTCGAGCACACCCATGCGGCGCAGTGACAGGGCGGTGTTGAGCGCGGTCTGGCCGCCCATGGTCGGCAGCAGCGCGTCGGGCCGCTCCTTGGCGATGATCTTTGCGACCACTTCAGGCGTGATCGGCTCGATATAGGTGGCGTCGGCCAGTTCCGGGT
Source organism: Mesorhizobium sp. WSM4809 (assembly GCF_055811655.1). Taxonomy (NCBI): domain Bacteria; kingdom Pseudomonadati; phylum Pseudomonadota; class Alphaproteobacteria; order Hyphomicrobiales; family Phyllobacteriaceae; genus Mesorhizobium; species Mesorhizobium sp. WSM4809. Next base: position 7,494 of record NZ_JBVVQW010000002.1, on the reverse strand, counting down.
CGGTCATGATGGTGGCCGGGTTGGAATTGACCAGGATGACCCGGAAGCCTTCCTCCTTCAGTGCCTTGCAGGCCTGCGTGCCGGAATAGTCGAACTCGCAGGCCTGGCCGATGACGATGGGGCCGGCCCCGATGATCAGGATCGACTTGATGTCAGTGCGTCTTGGCATGTCAAAGGTCCGTTCGGCGGGCGGCTTGCACAAAAAACCGGGACGGGAAGACCCGGCCGGTTGTGCTCGCGATTCTGGTATCAGGCTAGGAGGGCCTTATAGGGAAGAGTTTTGACTGATGTAACCCCGAAAATGCGAGGTAGGGGAGTAGGGGAGTAGGGTGGGTTCGAAGGCATTCCAAACATACTCCCTTATTCCCCTACTCCCTTACTCCCATAAATTTTAATTCCCCAGCGCCAGCTGATCCGTGATCTCAAACCGCTCGGCGTCGCCGATGCGGATCATGTTGAGGCTGCCCTCGCGGGTGAAGCGGAAATTGCTGGGCGCGTCGGAGCTGGCCGGCCGGCCGCCGCGGAAGGAAATGACGCGCGTGCCGCCATCGGGCCAGGTCACAGTGATGTTCGCCTTGTCGGCGGTGTGCACCACGCTGACCTTGCAGCGCTCCATCGGCTGGCCGACATAGCGGGCGCAGGGAATCTCGGGATCCGGCGAGACGTCAGGCGCCGCCAGCGCCAGTACGTACGCATCCTGCATCGCGGCGCGGCCGATTTCGGCGGCGGATTTTGGCGTGCTTTCGGCTGCCGGACCGGCGCCGCCAAGCCGCGCTGTCAGGTCGGGCGGCGGGACTGGCGCGCTGTTGGCCGAGCCGGTGGCCTGGGATTGATCCGGCGCCGAGGCCTGCCCGGTCTCATTGGCGCTGCCGGTGGAGGCAACCACCGGCGCATCGGCCGGTCTTGTCTCACCTTCGACATAGGGGGCCGGATTGAGGGGGATGAGATAGCGCGCCGGCGCCCAGCCGCTCAGCTTCTCCTTGCCTGTGCTCTCGATCTTGCACCATTTGTAGCCGTTGATATCGTTGCAGCCGAGATTGGTGACCATGTCGCCGCTGCTCAGCCGCGCCTCGACCGTGGCGACCGGCGATGCGGTGGTGCGGACCTTGAGAAGGTCGTCCGGCGCCAGGCCGGTGACGACGGAGATGACGAGCTCCGGCGCCTCTTGGGCCATCTCTTCAGCCATAGCGGGGGCAATCACCGGCCACGCCGTCATCAACAGCGGAGCCGCAATCAGCGCATGGAGGGTTGTTCGGAGCGTAACTGTGCGCCTCATCGTTTGGCCGTGCGCTGATACCGTGCCGCGGCGGATCGAGCCCGCCGCAAGCCCGGCCGGTTTTATAAGGGACGACGCGGCGCCATGTAAGCCCGAAAATTCGGCTCGCCGTTTCGCCAGCCTCAACCCGGACCGCCGGGCCGTGAGGCAGCTCAGCTGGACGGGCGTGAACGCGCAAGAGCGTTCAGCCGGGCATGAACGCCAGAGCGTTCAGCCGGGCAGGGGCATGAACCCGGTTCTGAGCGCGTGAGCCCATTCCGGCCGGCCCGCCTGTTCGGCCTGTCTGGCGGCCGCCTCCATGGTCGTAGTCGACGGCGATGGCCTCGAAGCGGTCGGGCTGGCCGTTGCTGCCCAAGGTGACGATGCCGTAGCGCGCATACGGCGAGCCCTGCTCGGAGACATGCGCCGGCGGTGTGGAATCGTCATAGGCAGGGCAGCCGATGCTGCCCGGATTGAAGATGACGGGACCATCGGGGACGCGGATCAGTTCCGCGCGGTGGCTGTGGCCGCACAGCGCGATGCGGCAAGCCGGGTCGAGCGTCTTCAGCCGCCGCCGGATCGCCGCCAACGGCGCACGCACCAGCTGGCCATTGACGATGGTATCGGCGAGATATTTCTCGTCATGGTCGGGACGGGCGTGGAAAGCGATGATTCCGGGTGCGATCTCCAGCGTCAGCGGCTGGGCGAAAAGCATCTGGCGCTGCGTCTCGGTCAGCCGCGCCTGCGCATAGACGTCGGAGGGCCACATGGTGTCATCAGCGGGGTCGGCGGCGACACGGCGGTCGTGGTTGCCGCGCACCGTCGGCAGGTTCAGCGCCTCCAACCGCGCAAATGTCTCGCGCGGCCAGAGCGGGCCGGAAACGCTGTCACCGAGATTGACGGTCAGGTCGGCGCCGCCGCGCCGGCGAAGGTCATCAAGCACGGCGTCGAGCGCCAGCACATTGCCGTGGATATCGGCGAATACGGCGATGCGCATTTCGGGAAGCTCCTGTGTGACGCCGCTTTTCCTTTTGCCCACGTCCGTGGGGCGAGGAACCCAAGTTCTGCAAGGTCAGGCGTGCACTTCGATGTCGTGGCCGCCAACCGCCGGCAGTGCCGGATCGTCGCCGGCGGCGGCGATGACGCTGTCGAGCAGGCCGGGGAAGCGGGCGTCGAGATCGGCACGGCGCAGTGTGATCATGCGGTTGGTGCCGACCACTTCGGCGCGGGTGACGCCGGCCTCGCGCAATTTGGCCAGGTGGTAGCTCAGATTGGTCTTCGAGCCGAAATCGAGGAACTGGCTGCAGTTCAGCGGCACGCCCTGCTTGCTGGCGAGATAGCTCACGATGGCGAGCCGGGTCGGATCGCCGAGCACGCCAAGCACGATCGGCAGGCTGATCTGGTCCGTATTGGGGTGTGGCAAGGTCATGGCTCGAAACTAAGCACAGTCGGGTCCGATTTCAACGCATCCATCATTGTTGGCCCGCACGCGACCTTTCTCCGTCTGGCGCCGATGCTCCCGACCTGTGCTGACACAGGGCTGTCAGGAAGGTTCAGCTATTTTTCCCTGGCTTCATTGACATGATGCCCTATTGTGTCCAATTGTTCAATAACTTTTGAACTAAGGACATCCCGCCATGGACAAGCGCCTTTTCTGGCTCGCGCTCGGATCGTTCACGATCTCGACCGAAGGCTTCGTCATCTCCAGCCTTCTGCCCGACATCGCGGCGGATGCCGGTATCTCCATTCCGCTGGCCGGCACGCTGATCACCGCCTTCGCGCTCGCCTATGCGATCGGCACGCCGATCCTGGCGACGCTGACAGGCGAGTGGGACCGGCGCCGCGTCATCCTGTGGACGCTGGTGTTCTTTGTGCTCGGCAACGTCGCCGCTGCCTTGAGTTCCTCCTTCGAACTGCTGCTGATCGCGCGCATCGTCATGGCGCTGTCGTCGGGCCTGTTCGCCGCAACCGCGCAAGGCACCGCGGTGGCGCTGGTCGATGATCATCACCGGGCGCGTGCCATCGCCGTCGTCGTCGGCGGCACCACGGTGGCCGTTGCCCTGGGGGCGCCACTGGGCGCGCTCGTTGCCACAGTTGCCGGCTGGCGCGGCACCTTCTTTGCCATCGCCGGCCTTGGCGCGCTTGCCGGCGCGATCCTGTGGTACCGGCTGCCGCGGGGCATCGTTGGCACCAGGCTGCCCTTGAAGCGCAGGCTGGCGGCAGCGCTGCGTCCCGGCGTGATGCCGATCCTGTTGACGACAGTGCTGGCGCTGATCGGCGCCTTCACCGTCTTTGCCTATGTCGCGCCGCTTGCCATCGAGGGCGGCGGTCTCAGCCAGATCGCGCTGCCCGGCATGCTGCTCGCCTTCGGCGTCGGCGCCGTCATCGGCAACATTGGCGGCGGCCAGGCTGCCGACCGGTTCGGCGCGACCCGCACCGTCGGCTGGTCGTTGGCGCTGAGTGCCGGCATGCTGGTCCTGCTGTCGGTCATCCCGACCTTTCTGCCGCCGCATATTGCCGGACCGGCGCTGATGGCGATGATGGTGCCGTGGGGCATCGTCGGCTGGGCCTTCCCGCCGGCGCAGGCCAGCCGCATCATCAAGCTGGCGCCCGACGCCGCCCCGATCGTGCTGTCGCTCAACGCCTCGGCGCTCTATCTCGGCGTCGCACTCGGCGCGGTGGTCGGCGGTGCCGTGCTGCGCTACGGCGCGCCGGCCGATCTCGGCTTGGTCGCCGCGATCTTCCCGATCATCGGGCTTGGCATCGTGGTGGCCGGCCGCCGGGCGGCTCGGCCTGTAGAGATGCCTGCCGAGTAATCTCTTTGAAAGCCGTCGGCCGGCTCAGCTGGCCGGCGGCAGATCGAAATCGAGCGCGGCGATGTCATCCAGCGCCGCGCGCAGCTTTTCAGCCTTGTCCCTGCCGACGACATCCTCGAAATGTTGCTGGGCGATCTGCCACAGTTTCATCGCCGCCTCTAGCTTGGCCAACCCTTGGGGCGTCAGCCGCACACGCTTGACGCGGCGGTCCTCCGGATCGGCGAAGGTCTCGACATAGCCGTCGCGGATCAGTGGCTTCAGCGTATGGCCGAGCGCCGACAGGTCCATGATCAGCGACGTGGCGATGGCCCCCATCGCCGGCTCGTCGCCGATATGGATCTGGTAGAGCAGGCCCTGCTGCGTCGCCTTGAGGCCTGATGGCTCCACCACATCATCATAAAACTTGCCGAGCTTGCGCGTCGCGCGGCGCAGCGCGGCGTTGTTGCAGAGCGTGAGGCCGGGCAAGCTGTCCTTTGACATGATGGTCCTTGGCGCCGGCGAATGAGGCCCGGCTGCACCCCTCAAATAATCCCCGTCCGTATCATTGACAAGATAGTGGCATATGCCTACTTCCCAATTAGTGGTATATGCCACTAAATCAATCACGCGGCTTTCGGTAGCGCGGCAGATGCCACGGCGCCGGGTCAGTCGAAACGAACCAGATCAGTCGAAGAAGGAACAGGACAATGAGTGGACAGGGCAACAAGGGCACGGCGGTCGTCACCGGTGCTTCGTCGGGCATCGGCGCGGTCTATGCCGACCGGCTGGCGGGGCAGGGCTACGATCTGGTGCTGGTGGCGCGGCGCGCCGACCGGCTGGAGGAACTGGCCGGGCAGCTGCGCCAGACCTATGGCCGCAAGGTCAGCGTGATCAGCGCCGACCTTTCCAACGACGGCGACGTCCGCCGCGTCGAACAGGCGATCGCCAGCGACGACAGCGTGACGCTGCTGGTCAACAATGCCGGCCTTGGCGGCCAGTCCGTGGTGGCAATCGCCGATGCGGACGCTGCCGAACGCATGATCAAGGTCAATGTCATCGCCCTGACGCGGCTGACCCGTGCCGTGCTGCCGGGGTTTTTGGCGCGCAACAGAGGTGCGGTCGTCAACATCGCCTCCGTGCTCGCCTATGAGACCTCGTTCGGCGGCATCTACAGCGGCACCAAGGCCTATGTCGTCAACTTCACCGAGGCTCTGCACCGCGAGGTGGAGGGTACGGAGGTGAAGGTGCAGGTGGTGCTGCCGGGCGCGACACGGACGGATTTCTGGGAGCTTGCCGGCAGCGATATCGACCAGCTTCCGAAGGAAATCATCATGAGCGCCGACGATATGGTGGATGCGGCCCTTGTCGGCCTTGCCAGGGGTGAAGCCGTCACCGTGCCGGCGCTCGCCGAGCCGGCCAAACTGGACATTTTCCTCGGTGCCCGGCAGGCCTTCTACGGCAGCCTGCACGCCGACAAGCCGGCGGCCCGCTACGCGGCTTGAGGTTGAGCGCAGAGGCTGGTTTGCTTCGCAAACCAGTACCCCCACCCCGCTGCTGCGCCGCGCCCCACCCCACAAGGGGGAGGGTTAGGGGCGCGCCAACCCCCTTTTGAGGCTTGCAAAAGGCACGCTCCCCACCTCCCCCTTGTGGGGAGGTCGGACCGAAGGTCCGGGTGGGGGTCTGCGCTGACCTTGCAGGACTTGGCTCCTTCTTCGCAATTCCATGGCCGTCTAAGCCGTCCGCCACATCGGAATGATCGAGGCGGCCAGCACCAGTGCCAGCACGATGTTGAGCGCGCGCCATTGCCATTCGGTCTTGAGCAGCCGCGCCAGCACCATTCCGGCCACGCACCACAGTGAAAGCGAGGCGGCGGCCGCGAGGCCGAAGGTGGCGCCGAGCAGCAGCGCGAGCTGCACCGGTCCGCTGGCCAATGCCGCGAACGAGGCCGCGGCACCTAGACCCATCGCCCAGCCTTTCGGGTTCATCCATTGAATGCCGGCGCCGCCGAGAAAGCTGTTCGGCCTGGCCATGCTCACATCCATATTGGGCGGTCCGCTGCGGCCGATCTTGATCGCCAGCCAGACGAGATAGAGCGAGCCGACGACCTTCATGGCCAGTTGCAGCGAAGGCACGGCAAGCAGCAGACCGGCAAGCCCGGCGGCAGCGGCACCCGTGACGGTGGCGAGGCCGGCGGCGCTGCCGACCAGCAGGGGCACGGAACGGCGAAAGCCGAACTGCGCGCCGGACGCCGTAGACAGGGTCGTGGCGATGCCGGGCGTGGTGGTGGCGACGATGGCAAAAAGGATGAGCGGGAGAATGGGCTCGAGCATGCGGCGTCCTCTGTCAGAGGGCTGCGATCGTAGCTGCGTGCGAACTTCAGTAAATGCAATGTTTGCCATGGTCAGCATTAGGATAGATAATGCCACCCATGATCCGAAATCTCGACATGGCGCTGATCCGCACCTTCATCACCGTCGCCGACAAGGCCAGCATGACGGCGGCGGCCAATGCGCTGCACCTGACGCAAGGTGCTGTCAGCCAGCAGGTCAAGCGGCTGGAGGAGGCGCTCGGCTCCAGCCTGTTTACGCGCGACCGGCGCGGCTTGCGGCTGACGCGCACCGGTGAACAGCTGTTCGGCAGGGGCAAGCGGTTGCTGGCCTTGAATGACGAGATCTGGGCCGAGATGGCTGGGACATCGGTGGCCGGCCAGGTGCGGCTGGGCGTGCCCTACGACCTTGTCGGCACCTTGCTGGCGCCGGTGCTGAAGACCTATGCCGAGACCTATCCGCAGATCGAGATATCGCTGGTCTGCGCCTCGTCGCCGGAGCTGACGGCTGCCCTTGCGGCCGGGACCATCGACCTTGCGGTGATCGAGGAACGCGTCGGCCCGTCGGCCGGTGAGTGCCTTGCCATCGACCGGCTGGTCTGGGTCGGTGCCAAGGGCGGCATTGCCCGCGCCAAGCGGCCGCTGCCGGTTTCGATCGTCGCCGACACCTGCGCCTTCCGCCCGGCGGTGCTGGCGGCGCTCGGTGAGCACGGGCTGGAGTGGCGCACCGTGTTCGAAAACGGCAACATCGACGCGACGACGGCGACGGTGCGGTCGGACCTCGCCGTCACCGCCTGGCTAGCCTCCACCGTGCCGGCGGATCTCGACATATTTCCAGCGGAGTCCGGCCTGCCGCCGCTGCCGAATTTTGCCATCAATCTGCATCTGCCGAGGCACGGTGTCGGGCCGGCGGCGCAGGAATTCGCGCGGCACATCCGCGATGGCCTGGCGCGGCGGCCGGTGGCGGCTTGAGAGACTTCTCAGAACTTGGGTTCCTCTACCCCGTTCCTCTCCCCCCTCCGGAGGGAGAGGAAAGCACGCCTGTCCGAACCCGATAGATAGGTAACAGAATGGACTGATTAGATGGGTGACAGTTTTCTTGTCCGCCGGGAGGACCG